>NZ_JBEKFG010000040.1:0-31370 GCF_050013435.1 Binatus sp. (SeqCode)
GCGAGATGCGCCCGCACATGTATGCGATTTACGCGTACGCGCGGATGGCGGACGACTTTGCCGACGAGCATCATGACCTCGCGATGCTCGACGAATGGGAGCGCGAGCTCGACCTGGCGTACGCCGGTACGCCGCGCCATCCGGTATTTATTGCGCTCGCCGACACGGTGCGCCGCTTCGAAATTCCGCGCGAGCCGTTCAAAGATCTTTTGACTGCGTTTCGATCCGACGTGGACTTCAAGGGCTTCGACACGCTCGACGACCTGCTCGGCTATTCGCACTACTCGGCCAATCCGGTTGGACGGCTGGTGCTTTACCTGTTCGGCTACCGCGACGCGGAGCGGCAGCATCTGTCGGACCTCGTCTGCAGTGGATTGCAACTCGCCAACTTCTGGCAGGACGTTGCAGTCGATCTCGACAAGGGACGAATCTATCTTCCGCGCCGCGACATGGAACGATTCGGAGTCACGCCGGCGGACCTGGCCGCGCATACCTCGTCGCGCGAGTTTGTGGATTTGATGCGTCATGAAGCCGGCGTCGCGCGTGCGATGCTGGTTGAGGGGGGAGAATTGCACAAGCGCGTGGACAAGCGGCTGCGGCGCGACATCGTGATGTTCGCGGGCGGCGGGCTGGCGATTATCCGCGCGATCGATCGCGTCAACTACGATGTGTTCCGGATGCGTCCCGAACTGGCGAAACTCGACTATTTAAAACTCGGATGGAGCGCGATCTGTGGACGGCTTGAAGTCTGACGGCAGCTCCGCCGGAATCGAAGCAGCCGCCGGCCGCGACGACGCGTCGCTCGACGCCGACTACGAACGCTGTGCGCAAATCACACGGCGCTCGCGGTCGAATTTTTACTACGCGTTCATTTTGCTGCCGCCCCAGCGCCGCCGTGCGCTCTACGCCGTCTATGCATTCTGCCGTTTCATCGACGATATCGCCGACGACGAAGCGATTCGCGACCCGGCGCTGCTGCTTCGCCGGTGGCGCGAGGAACTCGACCGTGTGTACGCGGGCGTGCCGACGCGCGCGCTTTCCCGCGCACTCGCCGACAGCGCGCGGCGATTTAAAATTCCGCGGGAGCTGTTCGAGGAAATCATAAACGGCGTGGAGATGGATCTGTCGCGCAAGCGCTATCAAAGCTGGGAAGAGCTGCGGCCGTACTGCTATCGCGTCGCGTCGGCGCTGGGCCTCATCTGCATCGAGATTTTTGGCTACCGTAATCCGTCGGCGAAGTTGTACGCGGAGAACCTCGGACTGGCGCTTCAATTGACCAATATTATCCGCGACGTGGGCGAGGACGCGGCGCGCGGCCGCATTTATCTTCCGCTGGATGACCTCGCGCGATTCAACGTGAACGAGAACGAAATTCTCGGCGGCGCGTACTCGCCGAACTTCGTCAGCCTGATGGATTTCGAGGCGAAACGCGCGCAGGAGCTTTACGCGAAGGCGCGCAGCGCGCTCGCGCCGGAGGATCGCGCGACGCTGCTGACGGCCGAGGCGATGCGGCTTATCTATGCCGCGTTGCTCGAACGGATCATCAAATCGAACTATCGCGTGCTCGACCGCCGCCACAGCCTGTCTGCGCCGCACAAGCTCTACCTGGTCGGCCGCGCGTGGGCGGTGGGGCGCTGCGGCGCGCTGCACGGATAAGCGGGATGCGCGTGGCGAATTAGATGGTATCGGCGATGAAAGACGTGGTCGTGATCGGCGCCGGGTTCGCGGGACTCAGCGCAGCCGTCGCGCTAGCCCAGCGCGGCGTGCGGGTCACAGTGCTCGAAGGAAAACCCGCGCCCGGCGGGCGTGCGTATTCGTTCGCCGAACCCGACACCGGAGATTTCGTCGACAACGGGCAGCACGTCCTGATGGGTTGCTACGTCGAAACGCTCGACTTCCTCAAACGGATCGGCGCTTACGAGCAGTTGGTATTTCACGAAGATTTGGAAATCGAAATGCTCGCGGGTCCCGGCCAGAGTGCGATCCTGAAAACGGCGCGGCTGCCCGGACCTCTGCACATGACGGCCGCGTTGCTCGGATACCGGCATCTGAGTGTCGCGGAGCGCTTCGCTGTTATGCGCGGCGGACTGCGGATGCTCGCGATGAGACGGTTCGGCGAGGGCGAATTGCGCCGTCTCACCGTCACGCAGTTGATGGATCGCCTCGGGCAATCGGAACAAGCGCGCCGCTGCTTCTGGTACCCGCTGTCGATCGCGACGCTGAACGACGAGCCGCAATCGTCGTCGGCGCAGCTGTTGGCCGAGGTCCTCAAGCGTGCGTTCTTTTCGCGTCGCCGCGACTCCGCGTTCGTTTATTCGCGCGTCGGGCTGAGCGACCTGTACTGCACGGGCGCGCAGCGGATGATCGAGCGCGCCGGCGGGAAGGTTGTTTCGCATTCGATCGTGGAGATGCTGGAACCCGGCGCTCGAGGCCATGTCGCAAGCGTGCGGCTGCGCGACGGGCGGCGAATCGAGGCGTCGGACTTCATCAGCGCGGTGCCGGCGCCCCAGTTGCTGCGGTTCCTGCCCGAAAGCGCGGTTGCCGATCCATTTTTCTCGCGCTTCACGGGCCTTTCGAGCTCGCCAATCATCTGTGTCCACCTGTGGCTCGATCGCGAAGTGACTAATTCACCGTTCATCGGTTTTATCGGCACTACTACTCAATGGCTATTCAACAAACGTCAAATATTCGCGCAGCGCGGCGAGGCGCATCCTGGTTACCTGAGCTTCGTGATAAGCGGCGCGCGAAAGCTGATCGATCGCAGCAACCCGGAAATTCTGGATATCGTGATTAACGATCTCCATGCGATGATTCCCGCTTCGCGCGAAGCCAGAGTCGTGAAGTCGCTGGTGCTCAAGGAGAAAAACGCCACGATGGCGCCGGACCTCCGATCGCATGAACTGCGTCCGACGGCGAAAACGCCGATCGCGAACTTCTTCCTGGCAGGCGACTGGATACAAACCGGTCTGCCGGCAACGATTGAGAGCGCGGTGATTTCGGGACGGGCCGCAGCGGCCGCCGTCTGCGAGCGAAGTGCTGAATAGCTATTGAGTGAATTCGATGAATACTAAGTTAACGCTGGTGACGGGCGGCAACGGATTCGTGGGATGCCACGTCGTGCGCGCGCTCATCGCCCGCGGCGACCGCGTGCGAGTGCTGGCGCGCGAGAACGCGGATTTAAGCGCGCTGGTTGGCCTGCCGGTCGAGATCGTGTGGGGCGATCTGCGGTACCTCGGTTCCGTCGAGCGCGCGGTCAATGGATGCAACGAGGTTTATCACGTCGCCGCCGATTACCGGCTGTGGCTTACCGATCCGGCGCCGATGTATGCGACGAACGTCGGCGGCACGCAGCATATTATCCGGGCCGCAGCCAACGCCGGTGTTTCGCGAATCGTTCACACCAGCACAGTGGGGGCGCTGGGAATTCCACACGGCGGGGTGGGGCGCGAAGACACGCCGTCGTCGCTTGCCGAGATGACGGGTCATTACAAGCGATCGAAATACATGGCGGAGCAGACAGCGCTGGAAGCCGCCCGCGCGGGTGTGCCGGTTGTGATCGTGAATCCATCGACGCCGATTGGCGCACTCGACTTGAAGCCGACTCCGACCGGCCGAATCATCGTGGACTTCCTCAATCGGCGGATGCCGGCGTACGTGGAGACTGGCCTTAACATTGTCGATGTGGAGAATGTCGCACACGGCCATTTGCTGGCGGCGGAGCGCGGGCGAATCGGTGAGAAGTATATTCTCGGCGGCGAAAATCTCACGCTCAGGGAATTTCTCGAGCGACTCGCCATGATTTCCGGACTGCCCGCGCCAAAGATGAGGATTCCGTACGCGGTCGCGTTGGGGTATGCGCTCGGTGCCGAAGCGTTTGCGCGTACCGTCACGCGCCGGGCGCCACGGGCGAGCCTGACCGAGGTCCGGATGGCGCGAAAGCGGATGTTCTTCGACTCGTCGAAAGCGCGTGCAGAGTTGGGTTATTCGCCGGGGCCGATCGATGCGGCGCTGGCGGCAGCAATAGAATTCTTTAGATCCAAAGGGACGGCCAAGAACGCCGCATAAACCAAGCATGCATTTACTACTGTCCACGATCATGCTGCGCCCCTACGTGTTCATCTTTCTGGTGAGTTTTCTGTATATCGCGATCGTGAACTTCGGTCTGCGCACGACAGTTTTGTTTACGGTCCTGACCTACGCCGTGTCGCTCGCGTGCGAGTGGTCTTCAGTTCACAACGGATTCCCGTTCGGGCTGTATCACTATATTGACACGACCCGCGGGTCCGAGATTTGGGTATTCGGCGTTCCATTCATGGATTCGTTGTCGTTCACCTTCCTGGCGTTCGCCAGCTACACGCTCGCGCTGTTGCTCAGTTCGCCGTTGTATCGGCAGGGTGCTGATTTTCGGATTCTCGACACGTGGCAAATTCGCCGTGCGCCGCGAGTATGGCTGATGGCAGCGCTGTTCATGGTGATGGTGGACCTGGTGGTCGATCCGCTGAGCGTGCTCGGCGACAGATGGTTCCTCGGCAAAATGTTCTGGTACGATCCGCCGGGGCCGCACTTCGGAGTGCCGATCAGCAACTACCTGGGATGGTATTTCGTCGCCGCGATCACGATTGCGATTTTCCAGTGGCTCGACGCGATGCTCAATCGCGGCTCGACGAGGCCGGCGCGTGCGCTTCCCGCGATGCGGTCGCGCGCGCTGCTTGGTCCGGCGCTTTATGCGGGGATCGTGATCTTCGGAATCACGATGCTGTTCCGAATCAACGCGCCGGAAATCGCATGGGCTGCCGTGTTCATCTACCTGCCCTTCACGGTCCTGGCGATTCATATCCTTACCCGCCGCGAATCCTACGGCGACCACGCGGCAATCGAGCGCCACCTTGCAGACTTTCCCTACGAGCGCGCTCTTCCTGTCTGGAGGCCGGCGGTCGCGCGCATCCGCGAGCCGGGCCGCCGCATAGCGATCGCAGACAGTCGCCGGCGAGGCGCTTGATCGGGAGACGCTTCCAAATTTTCGCCAAGTGTGGCAAGCGTCGGTCATCGAGCCACGACGAAGTAAACCGAGGTGACTTGGCATGCTGCTCAAGGACAAGGTTGCGTTGATCACGGGCGCGGGTTCGGGAATCGGCCGCGCCAGCGCGATTCGGTTTGCGCAAGAAGGCGCGAAGCTGATGGTCGCCGACGTACGCGCCGAATCAGCGAGCAACACCGCGGCTGAGATCGAAAGGGCCGGCGGCATCGCGAAGTCGGTGTCCGTGGACGTGCGCGTCGGCGCCGAAGTCGAGCGGATGGTCAATGAAACCGTGAGCGCGTTCGGCCGGCTCGACATCATGTTCAACAACGCCGGCGTCTTCGTGCCCAAAAACGTGGTGAACACGACCGAGGAAGAATGGGACTGGGTCGTGGACGTGTGCCTGAAGGGCGTATTCTTCGGCTGCAAGTATGCGATCCCGCAAATGATCAAGCAGGGCGGCGGCGTGATCGTCAACACCGCCAGCGGCGCGGGAATCAAGGGTGTGCCGGATCTTGCCGCCTACCAGGCGGCGAAGGGCGGCGTCGTGATCATGTCGAAAGGAATCGCGCTCGACTTCGCGCGCGACAAGATTCGATGCGTGTCGATATGCCCGGGCGTGATCGAGACGCCGATCGCCGAGAATTGCAACGTCGTTTCCGCCGGCGCGTCGCAGTTGGTTTGGGAACGCACCACAAACATGCATCCGCTCGGGCGCAACGGAAAGCCGGAAGAGGTCGCTGCGCTGGCGGCCTTCCTGGCGTCGGATGAGGCGGGATTCATCACGGGAGTCGCGGTGCCAATTGACGGCGGGCTCAGCGCGGGCTCTTTCGCACCACCGGCCCGCGAGCACGCCTAGTAGCCGCCGGGACCTCGCCGTCGTGCGCGATAGCCGTCAGTGCGTCGGCGATTGCGGCCGTTGCGCGCGACAGGTTTCGAATCATCCGCGGCAGCTTGAGCAGCGCTGCCGGATTGCGCAGCAGGTAGGACGTTGCGGCGAGCGGCCGGACGTTGCCGTCCTGGTCGGCCATCGCCGCGCCCACTACTTCGTCGTCAACTGCGTCGAGCACCGCCCGGATCGCGACGAACGGGATTCCGCGCGCAGCCGCTTCTGCGGCAATCGCGGCCGTTTCCATGTCCACCGCGATCGCGCCGGTGCTTTTCTTGGCGCGGCGCTTCTCGGCGCCGGTGGCGAGCACGCGATGCGACGTCAAAATCGCGCCGGTCGAGTACGCGATACCCGCAATCGCAAGCGAGCGGCCCACCGCGCGGATGTGCGCGTCGCCCACGGTCGTCAATTGTTCGGCAACCTGGCCGTCGCTGTGAATCGTCAGAGTGCGGTCGGAGAGGATCAGATCGCCCGGCTTCAGTCCGCTCGAGAGCGCGCCGACCACGCCGGTCCCGATTACCAACTCGGCGCCGGGTATCAGATCGAACGCGCGGCGCGCGGTATCGCTTGCTCGGCTGTGGCCGATCCCATGGCCAACGACGGTGAATTGTTTGCCGCCGATCTCCGCGCGAAAGCCATGCAAGCCGTCCAGAGCGAGCGGAGCGCGACCGCTGAGCCGGCGCTTGAAAGGCGCGATCTCGCGCGCGAAGGCATAAAAGAGAAGAATCAATCGCGTGTTCTCATTTTGGACTTTCGCAGCGCGCACTTGAGCGAGCCATCCGATGCTAGCAAAATTGTGCCGGTGTTTTTCAATCTCTCACTTTCTCACGGGTTCAGCAGGCTTCGTTATCGGCCGTCCGTGGCGATTCGCGGTGGCACAGTTTGAAGCGCCTGATCGTTAACGCCGACGACTTCGGCTTGTCGCCCGAGGTCAACGCCGCCGTCGTGCGGGCGAGTCGCGACGGAATTTTGCGCAGTGCGAGCCTGATGGTTGCGGAGCCTGCCGCGGCGGCCGCTGCCGAAATAGCGCACGAAAATCCCGCGCTCGACGTCGGGCTGCATGTGGTGGTCTGCCGGGGACGCAGTATCCTCGATGCGTCGCGGCTCGGCGCCGCGGTCCGTGCGTCGGGAGAGTTCATCGACAATCCCGTGGCTGCGGGGATGAGATATTTCTTCGACCGTTCGATGCGCGCCGCGATGACCGGCGAACTGCGCGCGCAAGTCGAGCGGCATCTCGAGTTGATCGGCTACCTCAACCATATCGACGGGCACTTGAATTTCCACGTCCATCCGTTGTTCGCCGATATTTTGGTTGACCTCGCCGTCGAATATAAGGTGCCATGCATCAGGCTCCCGCGCGAGCGCGTGATGACCACGCTGCGGCTGCGCCGGGACAATGCGCCGCGCAAGCTCGTCGAATCGATCATCTTTCGGACCCTGTCGCGCCGCACCCGCCGCATGATGGCGGAGCGTGGCCTCATCTCGACCGACGCGCTGTTCGGACTTCATCAGAGCGGTCATCTGAGCGAGGATTACGTCGTGGGCGTGATCGATCGTATCCGCGATGGCGCCACGGAACTTTATTTTCATCCGGCTGCCGATATCGGCGGAGTCCCGCCCGCGGTCGAGGCGCAACTCGAGGTCGAGATTCTCACCAGCCGGCGCGTGCGCGATGCGATCGATCGAAATGGAATCGAACTGATCACGTTTGCCGAGCTTGCAAAACGCAATCCCGCCGCTTGATTCAACTTTGCATCAGGCGTTGCCTGTGACTCGTGCGGAAAAAACTTCCCGAGCGGGAGATTAGCGCCATGGCGGACGTAAAGATTCGGCCTGCGGTGCGCGACGACCTGCCGCGCCTGACGGAAATTTACAACTACTACATCATCAACACGCCCATCACCTTCGACTTGGAACCATTTACAGCGAAGCAGCGCGCGCGATGGTTCGATGAGCATGCCGGGACGAAGCGGTATCGCATGTTCGTCGCACAGGACGCCGGCCGGGTCGTCGGCTATGCGTGCACGGGGCCGTTTCGCGGCAAGGCGGCGTACGACACCAGCGTCGAGACGTCGATCTACTGCGCGGACGACGCGACCGGGCGGGGCATCGGCGCGATGCTGTATCGCGTCCTGTTCGACGCGCTGAAGAACGAGGACATTCATCGCCTGTTGGCGGGGATCACGCTTCCCAACGACGCGTCGATCAAGCTGCATCGAAGCTTCGGCTTCACCGAGGTTGGCATCTTCAGCGAATGCGGCCGCAAGCTCGACCGTTACTGGGATGTCGTGTGGATGCAGCGCCCGCTCCGGCTCGGCACTGTGCCATGAGAGCGATCGGTCGCATAACCTGCCGCCGTGGACGCCAGGCTGCGAGTCGGATCGGAGCAGCGCGTGAGCCGCGAGACGAGCTACTCGGACTTGTATCCTTCCACGCGACTCTCGATTGCATGCCTGAGCGCGTTAATTGAGTCGAGGGTCTCGGTGATCTTCACGAAGGTCTGGATTTTCGCATGCAGCTTGTCCGCCTTCAACTTCTCCCACCTTGTTTCGGCTTCTCTGGGCTTGATGCCATGCAACTCGTACAGTACGGAGATCTGCTCGCGAAAAACGTCCAGCGGACCAAGCGCTTCCACCAGTGCGCGCAATTCTTGGATGTGGGTTGCTTTGCTACGTGATATGCCGTGATGTCCTTCTTCCAACTCTTTGCCCAAGACGTCGAGAGTGACTTTAAGAGACTCACTTGCCGCGTCCACGTTCACCGCCTCCAGCAACACGACCGCCGAGTTGATCTCAGCAGCCGTGTTGGCGATTTCGAGCAGGCGCCCTGAGTCTTTGAGCTCATCAAGCATTTGCTGAAGTTTCTGAGTGCTTTCCATAAGCGTGTTGCCTCACCTTGGAATATCGGCACGGCCACAACCCGACGAACAGTTTACACGAGCCCGCCACAATCGAGCTACGGGGCCTTTGGGACAAGAGGACGTTTCAATGCCACGGGTTCCAGGTCGGCTGGGATTCCCAGTTTGAAACCACCGCCGTCCGCGACTCGTGTGGCGCGTTTCAGTTCACGACCGAAGCGAGCACCATGTCTGAGAGCCGCTGAAGACGCTCGAAATTGCGCGACTCCTCCAGCAGTCCGGCGGTCAGGCACACGAACGTCAAATCCCGCTCCGGATCGATCCAGAACATGGTCGAACCAGCGCCGAGACCGCCGAACGTCGAGGGCGACGCCGTCGTGCCGAACGGGTGCGGGAAGATGCCGGTGCCGCGGATGAAGAAGCTCAAGCCGAGGTTGGCGGGGAATTCGCCCCAGCCGCGCGCCTCGTAAGCATAGCTGAACAGATTATTCGGCAGCGTGCCGGTGTGAATGGTGGCGGCCAGCCGGATCGATGCCGGCGACAGCACTCGAACTCCGTCGAGTTCGCCACCACGCCTGAGCATCTCGGCCCATCGCAAAATATCGCCCGCGGTGGAAACCACACCGCCGGCCGGAATCTCAGCCTCCGCGGTCAGCAGCAGGTTCATCGCTTCGAGCAATTCGGGCTGGAAGACTCCGGGAGTTCGATCCCGCACGACTATCGGAACGAACCGCGCAGCGAGGTCCTTGCGCCGGCCCAAGGCGGTTTCTTTCATGCCCAATGGCTCGAAGAATTCCTGCGCGAGAATGTCACGGAACGACCGGCGCCCGCCGTCAAGTCTCCGCACCACTTCCGCCAGCACCGCGTGCGCGGTAAGCGCGCTGTAGCTGACGGCGCTGCCGGGAACGGTATCGGGGAGCTGCTGGCACGCTGCCGCTACAAAAACCTCGAGGTTGCCGAACATCTCCGGCGGGAGCGCAGGAGTCGCCGACATCCCGGCAGTGTGAGTCAGCATATGCGCAACTGAGATCCGCTGCTTGCCCTTGACTGCGAACTCCGGGATCACGTCTGCGATCTTCGTGGTCAGCAGCAGCTCGCCGCGTTCCACGCGCGCCAGGACCGCCGCGGTGGTCATCGTCTTGGTAATCGACATGATCGCGAAAATGTCATCGGTGCGCGCGGCGCGGCTGCTGGCCCTATCGGCGAAGCCGACTGCCTCATGCGCTGCGACCACCCCGCCCCGGGCGAGGGCGTACACAGCTCCGTCGTAGCGGTTGCTGGCGACATCGTGGCGTATCGCGGCGGCGACCCGCTCGAGTCGTGCCGGATCGATTCCGATTTCTGCGGGCTTGCCGGTCTTCATTGAATACCTCCTGCCAATGGCACGAACGAAATTGGCGCGAACATCGGGAGCGTCTCGACCGCCTTGAAGAGCAAGATCAAAAGAGGGCTGCACCGGGTCGCGAGGCTGTACCCGGCTTCTCGTCTCCGGCCTATTTCAACTGCAACTCGCCCGACTCGGCGCATGAGTCTCCCTGGCTGTCAGTGGAAATGGCCACGAAGAAAACCACATCTGCCGTCGAGCCCGAGAATGCCCCGTACACCGCATTGTAGGTGGTCGGCCCACTTCCTTTGTCGATCGTGAAAGTCGTATCAGTCGTCGAGAACGTTCCTGAAGTTGTGTTGGTCGTTTCAGTGAACGGCGTAACATCGACTGGGCCTCCGACCGCCGTCAGGTCTTGAGAGACCACTGCGCCGGTGACCTTAATCATCGATCCGCTTATCGTGAGCTGCTTGGCATTGAAGGTCAGCACGCCGATCTGATCTTTAATCAAACCGACGGAGCTAAACGAAGAAAAGGCGAGAGGTGGTGGCTCTGAACCTAGCTCCAGCACCTGTGCAAGGAGATTGGGTTGGCAGAATTCGTGAATTTGAACTGCGTAGGTACCTGAGAGCTTGGGTTGCGCTGGCGCCGAGGCCTCACTGGCGCGACCTCCTGCCACCAGCAGCAATGCACACACCGCGACACTCAATCCCAAAACACTTCGCATACGAAAATTCATCGTGAATCTCCTCTTATTCCAAACGCGCGCCGTCTCGACCGAATGAGCTTTGAAGAGTATTCACTCAAGGCCCTTAAGGGCAAACTTAGGCCAGTGCTTCCGGCTCGCCGCGGGATCGATTGCTCGCACCCCGGCGCGGTTTGAACTAGGCTATGCACTTGCGGGGCGTGCCCCGCACAAATTTTTTCACGCTCGACCGCACACAAAGGAAGACAGACCAGATGCGCGATCAGGATGGAGCTCCACTGGCTGATTATCAGCAGGATTATCGCCTGCCGAAAAACGTCACGCCCAAGCGCTACGAGATTCGCCTGACGCCCGATCTCAAGGCGTTCACGTTTCAAGGCGAGGTGAATATCGCCGTAGTCGTCAACCAGGCGACCGACGACGTCGTGCTGAACGCGCTCGAACTGGAAATCGACAAGGTGAGCGCGCAGCGCAGCGGAAAAACCGTCGGCGCGAAGGCCGAGCTGGAGCCGGCCAAAGAACGCGCGCATCTCCGATTCGCCGAGAAACTTTCGCCGGGCGAATGGCGGCTTAAGATTGCGTTCCGTGGAATCCTGAACGACAAGCTGCACGGCTTTTATCGCAGCCAGTACCAGGACGCTTCCGGCAAGACCCACGTCGCCGCGACGACGCAGTTCGAATCCACCGACGCGCGCCGCGCGTTTCCGTGCTGGGACGAGCCGGAGCTCAAGGCAAGCTACAAAGTGACGCTGGTTGTCGATGAGCACCTGGCCGCCATCTCGAACGGCGGACAGGAGAGCGAGCGCAAGCTGGCCGGCGCAAAGAAGGAGGTCGTCTTCAAGGAGACGATCCCGATGTCCACCTACCTGGTCGCGTTCATCGTCGGCGAGTTCGAGGCGACCGCGCCGGTCGATGCGGGCACGCCGCTGCGGATCGTTCACGTTCCCGGCAAACAGTCGCTGACCGGTTGGGCGCGGCAGATTGGCGCGTTCTCGCTCAAGCATTTCGCCGACTACTACGGGCTCAAGTATCCCGGCGACAAGCTCGACCTTATAGCGATTCCCGATTTCGCATCGGGTGCGATGGAAAATCTCGGCGCGATCACGTTTCGCGAGACCGCGCTGCTCGCCGACGAAAAAACCGCGTCGCGCGCCGAGCTCGAGCGCGTCGCCGACGTGGTATCGCACGAAAACGCGCACATGTGGTTCGGCGATCTCGTCACGATGCGATGGTGGAACGGGATCTGGCTCAACGAGGCGTTCGCCACCTTCATGGAGATGCTGGCCGTCGACGCGTGGAAGCCGGAGTGGAAGCGATGGGAGAGCTTCAGCGTCTCGCGCGCGGCTGCGATGTCTATAGACGGGCTGCGCAGCACGCGCCCGATTGAATACACGGTGCGCAGTCCCGAGGACTGCCGCGCGATGTTCGACATCCTGACCTATGAGAAGGGCGCGGCCGTGCTGCGGATGCTCGAGCAGTTCCTGGGCGCCAACGTCTTTCGCGACGGGATTCGCCTCTACCTGAGCAAGCATCAATTCAACAACACCGAGACCAGCGACCTGTGGGACGCGCTCGAGGCGGCGTCGCGCGAGCCCGTGCGGAAAATGATGGACTCGTGGATCTTCCAGCCCGGCTTTCCGATCATCGAGGCGGCGCCGGCTGCTGACGGCCGCGGACTCAAGCTTTCGCAGCGCCGCTTCTTCTATCTCGCCGAGGACAACCAGCAGCTCTGGCATGTGCCCGTGATGGTTCGCGCGCAGACCGGCCAGGGCGGCTCGACCCACAAGGTGATCCTGACCACCGCCGATGCGACTCTCGATATTCCGGGCAAGCTCGAATGGGCGCTGTTGAACGAGGGCGGCCACGGCTTCTATCGCGTGCACTATGCGCCGGCGTTGCTCGCGGCGATCACCAAGAATCTCGGCGCGCTGCAACCGATCGAACGCTTCGGGCTGGTGAGCGATACGTGGGCGGCAACCGTCGCGGGACTTGGCCCGCTCAGCGAGTTCCTCAAGATGGCGCGGCTGTTCACCGCCGAGACCGACATCAACGTATGGCGCGCGTTGATCGGCGCGTTCGCCTACCTCGACATGATCGCGTCCGACGCCGACCGGCCCGCGCTGGCCGCCACGGTGCGCGAGGTCGCCGGTCCCGCCGCCGCACGGCTGGGCTGGGAGCCAAAGTCCGGCGAGAGCGAGCTCGTGCGCCAGTTGCGCGGCACGCTCATCGGCGCACTCGGCACGCTCGGCGACGATCCCGAGGTCCACCAGCGCGCGCGCGCGCTGTATGCGCGCTTCGAGGATAATCCCCAGTCCGCCGATCGCGACCTGATGCCCGCGCTGGTGAACATCCTTGCCCATTGCGGCGACGCCGCGCGTTACGAGGAGTTCAAGCGAAAGTTCAAAGCGCCGCGCACGCCGCAGGAAGAGCAGCGCTACCTGTTTGCGCTGGCAAATTTCCGCAATCGGGATCTCCTGAAAAAAACCATGGAGATGACGCTGGACGGCCAGGTGCGAACCCAGAATTCGCCGTACCTGATGCATTCGCTGCTGCTCAACCCCGCGTGCCGCTACCAGGCGTGGGACTTTGCGCGCGCGCATTGGGACGAGATGATTCAGAAGTATCCCGACAACGCGCTGCCGCGGATGTGCGAAGCGGTGGTCGCGCTCCTCGATCGCGAAGACGAGATCAAGAAGTTCTTCGCCGAGCATCGCGTGCGGCTCGGCGGCAAGATCATAGATCAGCACCTCGAGCGGCTGAGCGTCGCGGTCGGATTCCGCCGCCGCGAAGGCGCAAACCTGCAAGCAACGCTCAAGCGTTGAAAAGAGGAGCGGCACTGCCAGGATATTCGAGCACTACTCCGAGCGGACGGCGACGGTCGAAATCAACTACACCTTCCGCGCGACGCCGTTAATTTCCATTTCACTTCTACCCATTCGTCAAGGCCTTAAGCCATTCGTGACCCGGGTGCGATGCTGCGAGCGCGTCGCGGAGCCATTGCCGCGCGTCCATGCTCAGAGCCGGCAGCGCGTTGTCGAAATCGATTTGATCACGCGTCTCAAGCTGCTTTGCCTTGAACAGCAGAACGATTTCCGGAGCGAGATATGGCAACCCCCACAGCGATTGAAATCCCATTGCCGAAATCGGCATCCGAATTTTCGGATTGCGGCGAAAGATCCATTCGCCGTCGGACGATTCCGCAAGCATCACCTCGAACGCCGGCTCCGATTCACCCGCGCGATACGCATTCACTTGATGCATCGGCAGTGCGAGCCTCTCTCCCTCGCACCATTCGATGATCGTCCCGCGATTCGGCGGCATCCCGTCCGGATGCGGAATGATCTTTTTCAGTAAAAATCCCTTCAGAGTTTTGTGCAGCAGCAGATGATCGCGCCGCATGACGAGCACGTCGATGTCGTGGTGCTCGCGCGTGACGCGTCCGAGATGCAGATCGATCGCCCATCCGCCAGCGAAGTAAAAGGGCGCGCGCAAACGGCCGAGCGCCTCCCCAACTTCAAGTAACGCTTTAAGGTTTGGTTTTGGCGGGTTCGCGTTCCTTTCTCCTGAACTCCTGATGTTTCACGTGAAACGTTTTCGAAAAAACTCCTTGCTCGCCCTGCGTTATCAGCGGTTGCCGCTACGTTTCACGTGAAACACTGCCGCGCTCAGCGCGCCTGGATCATCCGCGCCGCCCTTGGCTGTTCGTGGCCGAGAATCGGATGCGGCCGGTACGGCTTCTCGAGCGCGGCGATTTCGTCAGCGCTGAGCTTCACATCGACGGCCGCGATCGCTTCCTTGAGATGCGAGAGCCTGGTCGCGCCGATGATGGGTGCGGTGACGCCGGGCGCCTGCAGGATCCACGCGCATGCGATCTGCGACGGCGTGACGCCGCGCTGTTTGGCGATCTGCTCGACGACGCCCAGCACTTCGAAGTCGTACTCGCGGAAGTACATATTCTTGGCGAAGTCGTCAGTCTTGGCGCGCGCGGTTGGACCGGCGCCGCCCTTGTCGCGATTGCCCGCCAGAAATCCGCGCGCGAGCGGGCTCCATGGAATCAGGCCGACGCCGTTGTCGATGCACAGCGGATTCATCTCGCGCTCCTCCTCGCGATAGACGAGATTGTAATGGTTTTGCATCGCGACGAACCGGTGCCATCCGTTTTCCTTCTGCAGCGCAAGCGCCTTGGCGAATTGCCACGCGGCCATCGAGCTCGCGCCCAGGTAGCGCACTTTTCCCGCGCGCACCAATGAGTCCAGCGCTTCGAGGGTTTCCTCGATCGGCGTCGTGTAGTCCCAGCGGTGGATTTGGTACAGGTCGATGAAATCCATCTTGAGGCGGCGCAGCGACGCGTCGCACGCTTCGAGAATATTCTTGCGGCTTAAGCCCGCGCGATTGAGACCCGATGCCATCGGGCCGTGCACTTTGGTTGCGAGGACGATCTCGTCGCGCTTGGCCATCTCACCGAGCCATCGCCCGGTGACCTCCTCGCTCACGCCAATTGAATAGACGTTGGCCGTGTCGAAGAAGTTGATCCCCGACTCGACGGCGGCGGCGAAGTGTTCGCGCGCCTCGTCCATCGTCAGCACCCAATCGCGCCATTTCTTGTCGCCATAGCTCATGCATCCGAGGCAGATGCGTGAGACGGTGATTCCGGTCTTGCCCAATTTTGAGTACTGCATGATTTCTCCGAATGGTTTTTTGGAATAGTGAGCTTAGAGCCAAAACTCCGGCGGCAGGGGTGACCCCTGCACCGCAGGGCTGAGCCCTGCACTCAGTATTAAGGCCGCGCTCCGTTGTCGCGCGCGGCCACTGCCAACGGGTTTATACTGCGCTGCCGTCGCTGCGGCCAGAGGTGAGCAGGGGTGACCCCTGCACTCAGTGAAAAGAAAAGATGCGGCCAGACGGCCTGTTAGGACCTTTTTTGAGTCATCCTGAGCGAAGCGAAGGAACCCGGATTCGGGATTCTTCCCCTTCGGCAGCACTCAGGGCTTCGGCTCAATCACAGCAACCTTCGCTCTAGAATGACACGGGCGGCCGCGCGGCCCCTGCCACCCACTGCGCAGGTGATTCTTTCCTCATCCTGTCGACCCGTTGGCATGACGGCGGTTTTGGGCATGCTGTTTCCTTGCCTCGGCCAGCATAATAGGATGCTGGCAGTCCCGCTGGCCGATTGGTCAGGCGGATTTACCGAAGATCAGCGAATTAAGTGGAAGGTGCCGCGCGCCCGAAAGATGCGGCGCCGGAGGGAGTCTATGCGGGTCCTATTCGTACATCCGAGTCCGCTTATGTACAGCGAGATTTATTTGCGGCTCGAACCGCTGGGGATGGAGCGGGTGGCGGCGGCAACGCGTGCGGCCGGCCACGACGTGAGAATTATCGACCTGCAGATTTTCAAGCATCGCGATCTATTTGCCGAGCTCGAGAGCTTCCGCCCCAATGCAGTGGGGTTCTCGCTCAATTATCTCGCCAACGTGCCCGAGGTGATCGATCTCGCCAAAGACGTGAAGCGGCTAAGGAAGGATTGTTTCGTCTTCACCGGCGGGCACAGCGGTTCGTTCGTCGCGGATGAAATTCTCGAGCATGCCGACGGCGCGATCGACGCGGTAATCCGCGGCGAGGGCGAGACCGCGACGCCGATGATCCTCGACGCGATCGGCACCGGCTCGATCGGGAAAGTTCCCGGCGTCATGACGACGCAAGGGTCGGGGCCGACGCCGGTCATGCTCGACGATCTCGACAAGTTTTTTCCGGCGCGCGACCTGGGGCGCCGGCGCAACAAGTATTTTATCGGCGTGCTCGATCCGTGCGCGTCGATCGAGTTCACGCGCGGATGCCCGTGGGATTGCTCGTTCTGCAGCGCGTGGACGTTCTACGGCCGCAGTTACCGCAAATCGACGCCGGAAGCCGCGGCCGAAGACATGCTGTCGATCAAGGAGCCCAACGTTTTCATCGTCGATGATGTCGCGTTCATCCATCCCGAGCACGGGTTTGCGATCGGCCACGAAATCGAAAAACGCAAAATCAAAAAGCAGTACTACCTCGAGACTCGCGCCGACGTGCTGTGCCGCAATCCGGAAGTGTTCCGCTACTGGCGCAAGCTCGGCATGGAGTACATGTTCCTCGGGCTGGAAGCGATCGACGAGGAGGGGTTGAAGCTGCATCGCAAGCGCTCGTCGATGGGCGTCAACTTCAAGGCGCTCGAAGTCGCGCGCGAGATCGGAATTACCGTCGCGGTCAACCTGATCGCGGACCCGTCATGGGACGAGAATCGCTTCGAGGTGATTCGCCAATGGGCGATCAGCATCCCGGAGATCGTTCATCTGACGGTGGCGACGCCGTATCCCGGCACGGAGCTGTGGTTCACGGAATCGCGCAAGCTGACGACGCTGGACTACCGGCTGTACGACATCCAGCATGCGGTGCTGCCGACCAAGCTGCCGCTGCTGCAGTTCTACCAGGAGCTGGTGAAGACGCAGGACGTGCTCAACCGCAAGCATCTGGGGTTTGCGGCGCTGAAGTCGGTGGCGGGGATCGCGGGCAGGCTCGCGCTCAAGGGGCAAACCAACTTCATCAAGATGCTGTGGAAGTTCAACAGCGTGTACAATGCCGACCGGCAGCTCGCCGAGCATTCGCGGGAAGTGAAGTACGCGATGCGCCCGCCGTCAATGCACAGCGAGGGACGTCCGTCGGCCGACAAGCTCTACATCCACATGCCGAAGCCGTCGCATCCGGAAGCTGTGGAACCAGCCGCTGTCGGCACCGCCGCTGGCAGCGGGCAGGGGTGACGGAAGGCAAATACACTTTATTGAATGTGAAACCCGCGGTGGGTTTCACGCTTCCCTCGGCAGGGGTGACCCCTGCACCGCAGTGAGAAGACGCGAAAATCTGCGCAGCGCATCTTTTCGCGACTACGCGATGGGCAGGGCTGAGCCCTGCACCCAGTATTAAGGCCGCCCGCCGTTGGCGGGCGCGGCCGTGCACCCGGTAGTAAGAAAAGTGCGGGACTTTGCCACTGTTAGAACTTGTTAAGGGGGAAGACAGGAAGTGGTTGGGCGGCCGTGGGTCAGCTCGCGATCGGTTCGGGCGCGTTGCGCAACGCGTTGAAGACGACCGGCGGCACGCGCAAGCGATCGTCGGACTCGTAGATTGCGCGGACGTCGGCGAGCGCGTTGTCGCCAGCGAGCGTGAGAGCAGCGACGCGGTCGAGGAGCGCTTTTTTCTCGGGAGTCAGAGCATCGTCGCCCATCTCCATCAATCCCCAGACGTCCCAGGGCAACATCTCCATTCGGTTGAGCGACGCGAGGTCGCGCACCACGTT
Source organism: Binatus sp. (SeqCode) (assembly GCF_050013435.1). Classification (GTDB taxonomy): domain Bacteria; phylum Desulfobacterota; class Binatia; order Binatales; family Binataceae; genus Binatus. The sequence goes on from NZ_JBEKFG010000040.1 coordinate 18,112, forward strand.
GCCGGCGATGAACCACAGCCCGCTCTCATGGATATGGGTGAGGCCGAAGCGGCTGGCGTCGGCGCGGCCGCAACGGCACATCTGCCACGCGTCGCCGGCGATGATGAAGCGGTCGCGCGGCACGTCGAGCGGATTGAAATCGGGGTTGAATGCCTTTCGTTGTACCGCGTCCAGCTGCGCGTCCACCAATATCCAGCGCGCATCCGCGGCGTTCCAATACTCGCACACCCAATGGTCTTCGAACTTGCCGGGCGTGAAGTATGTGCCGAAGCCGCATCGCGGGCGCGCCGGAACTCCCTGCTCGCGCAAGATAGAGCAGAGCATCAGTGAAAAATGACGACAGACGGTGGGCAGCCGGTGGGCGGGCTCGCGTGCGATCGTGAGCGGCCGCGCGTCGAGCACGTGAATCCGCGTCAGCATTTGCGCGATCGGACGGATGTGCCCGTTGTCGCGATCCTCTTCGGACAACTTGAGGCCGTACAAAAAAGGCGCAATGTCGCGATGAATGAGCACGCCTTGAATGACTTCGCATAGCGACGCGATGTCTCTGGGCATCGCGCTGAATTCGCCCGCGTGCGCTCCCAGAGCCGTCATGGAGCCACTGCGCTGGTAGTATTCCTGCGGGGTTTCCATGCGTCTCAGGCTATAACTTCGGTGCGATTTGTGGCAATCGGCGAGCTCCAGTCGTATCTCGTGCGGCGAATCTTTCTGTACGAAGTGGACGCCCTTGGCCGTCAGCTCGCGCAGGTGATTGTTGTTTGCGCTGGCGGGCGGGGCGGGCGCAAAATCGCGGCAGTCAGCCAGCTTGACGCATAGCAGCCTTGTCGTATCACGAGGATCAATCCGATGGCCGAGAATCGCAGGCGAAAGTTCTGGGGATGGGGCTACGAGGACCAGGGGCTCACTCCCGAACAGCAAAAGCATCTGGCCGAGCGAATCGCCCAGCGATTCGGGCTCGGGCCAATCGAGATCACGCCGGCGCCAAAGGAAAGCGAGCTGAATATCCGCGCGCCGCGGGTGAAACCACCGGCGGCGCTCGAAGCGATTTGCTCGACCAGCATCCACGATCGCGCCGGCCACACCTACGGCAAGAGTTCGGGCGATCTCAGGCGCGCGTTCCGCCGTTACTATCCAAATCCCATCGATGTCGTCGCGTTTCCGCGCGATGAAAAAGAACTGATTGCGGTGCTCGAATGGTGCGACGGCGCGCGGATTGCAGCGGTGCCATACGGCGGCGGCTCGAGCGTGGTCGGCGGAGTCGAACCACCCGAGGGCGACCGTTATCGCGGCGCGGTCTCGATCGATCTGATGCATCTGGACAAAGTCGTGGAAGTGGACCGGGTCTCGCGCGCGGCGCGGATTCAGGCCGGGGTGTATGGACCGGCGCTCGACGCGCAGTTGAAGCCGCACGGACTGACGATTCGTCATTTTCCGCAGTCATTTGAATTCTCGACGCTCGGCGGATGGATCGCGACGCGGTCGGGCGGGCATTTCGCGACGCTGTACACACATATCGACGACTTCGTCGAGTCGCTGCGGGTCGTGACGCCAACCGGAATCGTCGAATCGCGCCGCTTGCCTGGCTCGGGCGCAGGTCCGAGCCCGGACCGGATGTTCATCGGCTCCGAAGGAATCTTGGGCATCATCACCGAGGCCTGGATGCGGCTGCAGGATCGGCCGACGTTTCGCGCAGGCGCGTCGATTCCGTTTCCGAGCATGATCAAGGCGGCGGAGGCAGTGCGCCAAATTTCGCAGGCCGGGCTGTATCCCGCGAATTGCCGGGTGCTCGACGAAGGCGAGGCCTTCAATTCCGGCGCAGGCAGCGGCGATGAGGCCGTGCTGGTGCTCGCATTCGAGTCGGCGGACCATCCGCTGGAGCCGTGGATGAAGCGCGCGCTGGAGTGCTGCGCGGATCACGGCGGGAAAATCCCGGCGGACGCCGCGAAGACTCGCACCGACGCGGATGCGACGCACGAAGGATCGGCGGGAGCGTGGCGCAACGCGTTTCTGAACGCGCCCTACCTGATGGACACGCTAGCCGCGATGGGAATGGTGAGCGACACGTTCGAGACCGCGATCACGTGGGAGCGATTCCCGGAATTTCATCGCCAGGTGATGGAGTGCGCGCGCGATACGATAGCCCGAGTATGCGGCAAGGGCTCCGTCACGTGCCGATTCACGCACGTTTATCCCGACGGGCCGGCGCCGTACTACACGGTGCTGGCGCCGGGCAAACGCGGCTCCGAGATCGAGCAGTGGGACGAGATAAAAGCGGCGGTCTCGGACAAGCTGACGGCGCTGGGCGGCACGATCACGCATCATCACTCGGTCGGCCGCTATCATCGGCCGTGGTACGACCGCCAGCGTCCGGATGGATTCGCGCGCGCGCTGAAGGCGGCGAAACGGGCGCTCGATCCGCGCGGGATTCTCAACCCGGGCGTGCTGATCGATCCGGACTGAGGGGCGCGCGGGGCTAGTCGTCGAGGTCGAGTTGTTTTTTCGCCGCGTCGCTCATCATGTGCGGCGTCCATGGCGGGTCCCACACGATCTCGACGCAGGCGTCGTCGCAGCCGGGAATGCCGAGCAGCTTGTCCTGGATCTCCTGGGTGATCATCATGCCCATCTGGCAGCCGGGCGCGGTCAGCGTCATCGTAACATTGACGACGTGGTTGTCGATCGCGACGCCGTAGATAAGCCCGAGGTCCACGAGATTGACGGGAATCTCCGGGTCGTAGCACTCGCGCAGCACTTCGTAAACGTCTGCTTCGGTCGGTGCGGGCGAATTCTCCATAATGCGGAGTCTAGTATATAAGAGGATGGGTGTGCGCGAAATCCGCGGTGGCGCAACGTGCGGCGCGCGCATTAATTGGAGGTCCGGGATGCCCGACAAAGAAGAACTCTACGACCAGGCGATCGACGCATACGCCGACGACAAGTTCGACGAAGCGATCGCGCTGTACCAGCAAGCGCTTGAAATCGATCCGAAGTACGGCGATGCGATCCACGGCATGACGATGTGCTACCAGGCCAAGGGAGATCTCGACACAGCGATCGAGCTGACGAAAAAATTTATCGAGCAGGAACCGGAAGACATCCTGGCGTACACCAACCTCAGCATGCTCTATCAGAAGAAGGGCCTGGTGCCGGAAGCGGAAGCGGCCGGCGCTCAGGCGCGGCGGCTGGACTGGAAGCGACAACTCAAGGAAGGCAAGAAGCAGGAGTGAAACTCAAGGATAAAGTTGTACTGATCACCGGCGGCGGCTCGGGGCTGGGGCGCGAGATGGGACTGACGTTTGCGCGCGAGGGCGCCAGCGTCGGCGTCAACGACATCAGGCCCGAGTCGGCGCAAAACGTCGTGACCGAAATCGAGCGCGCGGGCGGCAAGGCGCGGCCGTTCGTTGCGGACGTGTCGAGCAGCGCGGCGGTGCGCAAGATGTTCGCCGACTTCATCGCCGCGTTCGGCACTATCGACATCCTGATCAACAACGCGGGCATCGGACGCACTCGCGACACGAGCGAGGTAATCCCGACGTACCAGAAGACCGACGAGGAATGGCACAAGATGCTCGCGACGCATCTCGACTCGACGTTCTACTGCACCCGCGAGGCGCTCAAGGTGATGATCCCGAAACAGTCGGGACGCATCATCAATATGGGCTCGGTCGCCGGCACCACGGGGCTGGCCTTCGCGTCGGACTACTGCGCGGCGAAGGGCGGGATCATCGCGTTCACCAAGTCGGTGGCGCGCGAAGTGGTCGCGGCGGGGATTTTAGTCAATTGCATCGCGCCCGGATTCATCGACACGCCGATGACCGCGTTCATCGAGGGCGAGTTTCGCCAGCAACTGGTGGCGATGACCCCGATGGGGCGCTTCGGCGAGCCGAGCGACATCGCGGCCGCGGCGCTTTTTCTGGCCTGCGAGGATTCGAAGTTCATGGTCGGCCAGGTGCTCAGCCCCAACGGCGGCTATGTGATTTGAACCCCCAGGATCGAGCAGACCGCTGGATGACGCCACCATGCTGACGCGTTCCGCGGGAATTCTGATTCCACTGTTCTCGATCCGCACGCGCAACAGTCTCGGACGCGGGGAAATACCGGATCTCGCGCCGATGATGGATTTTGCGCTGTCGATGGGTCATCGGGTGATCCAACTGCTGCCGTTGGACGAGACCGGCCCCGACGATCTCAGCCCGTACAGCGCGATGAGCGTGATGGCGATCGATCCGATGTACCTCTCGGTGGGCGGGCTGGCCGGCGTCGGGCGGGTCGTGCTGAGGCGCGCGCGCGCGGCGGTGGGGACGGCGCGCATTGTGCCGCGTTCGATCGTACGGCGGGAGAAATTTGCACTGCTCGAACGCGCGTACCGGGCGACTCGCGCGCGCGGCGGACGCGCCGACACTGCGCAACTCGACGGGTTCCTCGAGGACAACTCGTACTGGATCCGCGACTATGCGTTGTTTCGCGCGCTCAAGGAGCGCTTCAACTGGACCAGTTGGGAAACGTGGCCGGCGCAAATTGCGCAGCGCGACGCCGCCGCACTCGCAGCCGCGCGCCGCGAACTGGCCGGGCCGATCGAGATGTACGGATATTGGCAGTTCATCGCGCACCGGCAGTGGTCGCAGATGCGCGCGTACGCATCCTCGCACGGCGCGCTGATCGGCGGAGACCTCGCGTTCTCGCCACGGCGTGACAGCGCCGAGGTGTGGGCGAATCAGGACGAATTCGATCTGTCGCGCACCGTCGGCGCGCCGCCCGACGGTTTCAATCCCAAGGGGCAGCGATGGGGCTTGCCGATCCCCAACTGGGATCGGATGCGCGCGGGCGGATTCAAGCTGCTGCGCGCGCGCGCGCGTCGCGCCAGTTCGCTTTACGATTTGATTCGAATCGATCACGTCGTCGGACTTTATCGAACGTTCAATTTCGGTGCGGACCCGGACGCGGAGGGAACTTTTACACCGGCCGGCGAAGCGGATCAGCGGCTCCAGGGCGAAGCGGCGATCCACGCGATCAAACAGGAAGCTGGCGCGGCGGAACTGATCGCTGAAGACCTGGGCACCGTGCCGCCGTGGGTGCGCGAATCGCTCACGCGTTTCGGCGTGCCGGGATACAAGGTGATGCAGTGGGAACGCAACTGGGGCCACGCCGACGAACCATTTCTCAGCCCCGCGTCCTATCCCGAACTTTCGCTCGCGACCACGGGTACCCATGACACCGAACCGCTGACCGTGTGGTGGCGCGCGCAGCCGGTTGCCGAGCGTGAGAAATTGGTGCGCGCGCTTGGCCTCGAGAGGCAGGTGAAACCGCGTTCGATGCTCGGGGAAGCGGCGCGCGACGCGATCCTGGCCGCGCTGTATGCGGCGCCGTCGCGGCTCGTGATAATTCCGATCCAGGATTTGTTTGGATGGAGCGCGCAAATCAATCGGCCCGGAACGATCAGCGATTCGAACTGGACCTATCGAATCCCACTGACGCTGGAGCGAATGCGCCGCAGCCGCGCGATACAGTCGTGCGTCGCCAGGCTGCGCGAGATCGCCGTCCGCAGCGGGAGGTTCATGTAAATCCTGCCGCGGAGAACTCAATTGCATGTGAAACCCACCGTGGGTTTCACACTTCCTTGGGCAGGGGTAACCCCTGCACCTTAGTGATAAGAAGGATGCGGCCTGACGGCCTGTTAGAAGGGTTGGAAGTAAGGCCGTTCAAGTTGTGGCGCGCCCGCAGCTTGAACTATAAGCAACACTTGGCCGCGAAATCTGATCGGCATTAATCGGGGAGCAATTTTCCCCGGAGGCATCGATGGGACCATTGGACCGCGCGCTGAAATTTACCATTGTTGCCGCCGCAATCGCGATCGTGCAGGGATGCGCCGCGCAACAACCCTCGCCCTCCAAGCCCGCGCCCGGAGGTGCCGCCGCGGTTCCGAGCGCGACACCAACGCCGACCGGCGCTCCGCTGGGCACGCATGCGCCGTACGCAATCACGGCGGGCCTCGACGGCAATCTGTGGTTCACCGAGTACCAGGGCGACGGGATAGGACGGATCACCCCGTACGGCGCCACCAAGCGCTTTGAGATCGATCCCGGCGGATTCGCCGAACGGATCACCGCGGGCCCCGACGGCGCAGTCTGGTTCACCGATGCGGCCGGCAACCGGATCGGCCGCGTGGCGCCCGATGCAAAAATCGCGTACGTCAAATTGCCCCACTCAGACAGCGGACCGGCGGGAATCACCACGGGTCCCGACGGCAATCTCTGGTTCACCGAGCATTCGGGCAATCGCATCGGGCGGCTCAGTACCATCGGCACTCTGACCGAGATCGAACTGCCCAAAGGCGCCGGTCCCGCCGAAATAGTCGCCGGCAGCGACGGCAACCTGTGGTTCGCCGAGGATCAGGCCAATCGCATCGCGCGCGTCACCGTCGCGGGCTCGGTCAAGGAGTACCAAATCCTGGCTCCTCACAGCAGCCCGGCGATGATGACGCTTGGCGCCGATGGCAACGTGTGGTTCACCCAACCGCGGGTCAACAAAATTGGCAGAATCACGCCCGGCGGCTACATCTCGGAGTTTGCATTGCCCAATCCCGGTGTGCCGCTCGGAATCGCGGCGGGCGCCGACAAAAATATCTGGGTCACGGTGATTCGTGCGCATCTGATCTATCGCGTGACGCCACGGGGAGACTTCACGCCGTTCCCCACGCCTGAAAAGTCGATGGCGACTTTCATCACGGCCGGTCCCGACGGCCGCCTGTGGTTCACCGAGCCCAACGGCAAGATCGGCCGTCTCACGACCTCGGGAGAGGTCAAGGAATTCGTCTTCTCCGATCCCTACAGCGAGTCCAAGTGAGCGCGGCGGCGCGTCTGTTCCGCTCGCCGGGTTTTGCGCTATAAGCGCCCTATACGAACCAAAACGCTGGGCGCGTTTGGATTCCGGCATTATGCCGCAAGGGAGATATTGAGCAATGGGCAAGCTCGACGGAAAGTCAGCCGCCATCACCGGCGGTGGTCGCGGCATCGGCCGCGGCGTCGCGAGGGCATTCGCCGCGCAGGGATGCGCAGTGGTAGTCAACGATCTTGGCGTCACGGTCGCAGGCCAGAAGGAAACTCAATCGCCTGCCGACGACGTGGTCAAGGAAATCAAGGCCGCGGGCGGCAAGGCCGTTTCCAATCACATGGATATCGCCACCGTCGAAGGCGGCGAGGGCCTCGTCAACCAGGCGATCAAGGAATTCGGCAAGCTCGATATCCTGGTCAACGTCGCCGGCATCCTGCGCGACCGCATGATCTTCAACATGTCCGAACAGGAATGGGACGACGTGATCCGAGTGCACCTCAAGGGGCACTACTGCACGGTCCGTCCCGCGTCGGCGCATATGCGCGAGCGCAAGTACGGCAGGATTATCAACTTCTCGTCGAACTCGGCGCTCGGCAGTCCCGGCCAACCCAACTACGCCGCGGCCAAGGCGGGAATCCTGGGCCTGACGTACTCGAGCGCGAACTCGCTGCACAAGTATGGAATCACGGTAAATGCGATCATGCCGGGAGCGGCGACCCGCATGACCGATACGATTCCCGCGGGCAGGATGCCTGGCGCAACCGGAATCCCGCAGTCCGAAAATGTCGAAGGCACGCCGCGCGATCCCGCCAACGTCGCGCCGATCGTGGTTTTTCTCGCCAGCGACGATGCCGCGAACGTCACCGGGCAATGCTTTGGCGCGTCGGGCTTTCGCATCATGCGCTATCGGCACATCGTTCCCGACAAGATTCTGTATAACAACGGCCCGTGGAACATTGACGAGCTGTTCGAGCGGCTCAAGAACACGCTGCTGGTCGATCTGAGCCAGCCGCGAATGTAGCCGAGGGTTCCGCTTTTTATCCGCCCGCCGTCAATGCGCATGCGGCTTGGCGGCGGGCCGCTCAATGTCAAAACTCGCGTCGAGGAATTTAATGACTCGCGCGGCGTACCCGTTGGGATCTTCGTAGATCGCATCGCCGTGCCCGCCCGACGGCACCGTCCACATCTGCGCGTTGAAGCCTGCCGAGTCGAGCAACGCCTTACCGTCGGCAAGCGGCGTGATTTTGTCGTCACGATTCTGGATGATGAGCAATGAGCAAGTGCCCAGGTTGCCCGCGTCGGTGACCGGCGAGATATCGTACAGCGAGCGCCCGAACCATAGCTGCGCTTCCCACATTACCGTGCTGGCGAACGCGGGATTGAGCCGTGATATCGACGGGCTGCGCATGAACAACTGCGCGAGGTTCGCGTAGGAACCGTCGGCGATGATCGCGCTGAAGACCGGCTGCTCGGCCTGCGCCATGATCGCGCCGGCGGCGCCGTCGGATATTCCCAGCGCGGCGATTTTATCGAAGCCCTTCTCGCTAAGCGTGCGCGCGGTCGCCAGCGCGAATTTGCGCTTCAGCATTCCCCAGTTGGTTCCAAAGCTCGGATTGTTGGCGCTGTAGGTCGCGACCACGGTGTAGCCGGCGCCCAGCAGAAACTTGGCGTACGGAATCATCGCCACTTCGGGCGCTCCCGCCGCCGGCACGATCACCACCGCTTCGTTGCGTTTGCCCGGGAAATACCATCCGACCACGCTGAGCTGACGGTGGCGGATACCATCCTCTTCGACCACACCGCAGTCCAATCGCTCCGGCTCGACGCCGAGCGCGGTCCGGATGTCTGTCAGCGAGCCCCGCTGGAACGACGGGACGTGCTGTCCGAAAACGTCCTGCCTCCCCTTGCGGAGAAAGTCCGGGTACATCAACGATCGCGCGACGAAGAGGGCTGCCCCCATCCAAAGAATAATTGGGACGCCCAGCAGGATTGCGCCGATGCCAAAGATGCGCCGTCGCCTGCGCTTGGGCGCCGCTGCCGGAGATGCCGAAGGTTCACTCATCCGCTATGCTTGTGCACGATTACACGCTTCGCTGCAAGACGCGCTTGTGAGGGTTTCGTTGGCCACTTATGCTGCCTGACAGGAAAGGCGACGCTCATGGCCGATTGGGATCCCGAACTTTACAACCGCTTTCGCCGCTACCGCGCGGAACCCGTCGAGCATATTTTGTCGCGCCTGCAACTCGCCGACAACGAACTGATCATCGATCTCGGGTGTGGCTCCGGCGAGAATACGCTGGAACTGGCGCGGCGCAGCCCGCGTGGATCGGCGCTTGGCGTCGACGGCTCACCGGCGATGATCGAGGCGGCTCGCAAGCTGCTTGACGCCGACGCCGCCGGGCTCAAAGCGCGCGTCTCGTTCGAGTTGCTCAACGTTCCAGAGTTTCGCGCCGACCGCGCATACACGCTGATTTTCTCCAACGCCACTTTTCATTGGATTCCCGATAAGTTGGCGCTGTTCGCAGCGTGCTTCGACGCGCTGCGCCCGGGCGGATCGATCGTGGTGCAGATGCCTGCCAATGAGACCGAGACCGCGAAGATGGAGATCGGGCGGCTGGCGCGGCAGGCGCCATGGAACACGATGCTGGGCGGACGCGAGCATGCGTTTCACGAAGAGCCGCCGGAGTTTTACGCCGCGATGCTGGCGCGGCTCGGCTACGATCGCATCGACTGCTATCACCTGACGTTTCACCATCCGATGGATCGGCCCGCCGACGTCGTTCAATGGTACCGCTCGACCGGCTTGCGGCCCTTCCTCGATGCGCTCCCGGCAGATCGTCACGACGAATTTCTCGGCCAGGTGACCGCGCGGCTCAACTCGGCTTACGGCACTTCCGGGCCGATGACGTTCGACTTCAAGCGGCTGTTTATCTGGGGCCGCCGGCCTGGAACCTAAGATGGCGCGCGCGCGCAATCGCTGCGCACTCGTCGCGCACGGCGGCGCCGGTTCCGCCGGTCGTGGTGCGGAGCGCGCCGAGCGGCGTCGCGCGATGATGGCTGCGATGCGCCTGGGCGTGAGTATTCTTCGCGCCAACGGCAGCGCGCTCGAGGCGGTGGTCGCGACCGTCGCGGCGCTGGAGGATCATCCGCTCTTCAATGCCGGCTACGGCTCGTTGCTCAACTCCGAGGGCAACGTCGAAATGGACGCATCCGTGATGTTTGCCGAGCCGGTCGTTGCCGCGCCCACGCCCAGACCTGGCTCACGAGGCAAACGCGCAGGCCATGCCGGCCATTTCAATGCAGCCGAATATAGTGTCTCAGCCGGCGCGGTTGCCGCGATCAGCCGCGTGCGAAACCCGGTCATGCTCGCGCGCGCGGTGATGGAACATTCGCCGCACATCCTGATGGCGGGCGCCGGCGCGGAAAACTTCGCACGCAAGTCCGGCGTCCGGCTCGTGAGGCCCGAGGAAATGGTTACCGAGCGTGCACGCCAGCGATGGCGCGCGCGAAAGCAGCAGAGCGGGATGCTCGCGGCGCAGCGCGCCGCGCGCGCCGCGATGGGACACGGCACGGTCGGCGCGGTCGCCGTCGATGATCGCGGCGCGATCGCGGCTGCGACCTCGACGGGCGGAGTGCCGGGCAAACTGTTTGGACGCGTCGGCGATTCCGCGCTGATTGGCGCCGGCACTTTCGCCCACGCATTCGGAGCTGCGTCGGCCACCGGGCAGGGCGAGGCGATCATCCTGACCGCGCTCTGCCGAGAGGCGGTGTTGGCGCTCGCGGACGGCTCGCCCAACGCCGTCGCTCGCGAGGTGATCCTCGAAATGATCGACGCGACCGGAGCGGAAGCCGGAATAATACTGATCGACGTCCGCGGCAGAATCGGTTACGCCCACAACTCCGCCTCGATGCAGGTGGCGAGATACGACCGCGCGGGCGGACTGCGCCATCTGTGGCTCGCGCCGATCGCGACGGCCCTCCGGCCGTGACCATCGAGCGTCCAGATACTCCCGTGGATTCGGGCCGCGCCGCGGTCCTGCAACCCACAACGCTGGCGATTGCCGCGTTGTTCGCCTTCATCGTGCTCGTCCAAGGAATCAGCGCGCCGTTTCAGAAGGACGCGGAGCCGCAATCGGCCCAGTGGATTCAGAGCATCGTGCGCGACGGGCATTGGCTGATACCGAGCGACGCGTACGGCTACACCGATCGCAAACCCCCGCTCTTCTATTGGCTTTCAGCGCTCGTCGCCGATGCCACCGGCGCCACCGTCGACGAGGTTCGTGCGCGGGCAGTGTCTGTCGTGGCAGGCACGGCGCTCGCGACTGTTGTGCTCGCCTGGACGGTAGCCAACGTCGGCGCATCCGAAGGATGGCTCGCGTTTCTGTTCATGCTCGGCACCTACGGGTTCGCATCGCGCGCGACCGAAGCGCTGACCGACATGATCCTCACGTTTCTTTTGTTTACGGCGTATTGCACGATCGCAACTTTAGTTGAAAACTCGCAGCCCCAAGCGCGAGCCGCGCCGGGCCGGCCGATGCAAGCCGGCTTGATCCTCGGGCTGGCAGTGCTCGCCAAGGGTCCGATTGCAATCGTGCTGTGCGCGCTCGCCGCCTCGATCTATCTGCTGATCGAGCGCCGCAATCCCCTCGCGCTGCTGCGTCAGCGATGGCCCTGGCAGGTGGTCGCGATTGCGGTCGCGATCGGCGCAGTCTGGTACGTGCCGGCCGCGATTGCCGGCGGGAATAAAATCCTCAGGATCATCTTCGCGGAGAATTTCGGGCATTTCATGCCGGCCAAGCTCGGCGGGACGGGCGAGAGTTATCGGCCCTTCTATTTTATCGCCGCGCGCCTGCTGGGCGGCGCTTTCCCGATGACGCTTCTGATCGTGCCGGCCGCGCTCGCCTTTTATACCGGCGAGATTTCGGCGGGGAAGCGGCGGGCGGTGATCTACCAGATCAGCATGTCGCTCGCGGTGTTGCTGTTTTTCTCGATTGCGAGTGTCAAGCGCGACGATTACATCCTGCCCGCGCTGCCTGGGATTGCGATCCTGTGCGCGTCGGTGTTCGCGCTGGAGGTGCGCGGCTGGGCGTCGAAGCTTCGCGACGTGGTGGTCGCGGCATTCGTATTTGTCCCTATGTTTGGAATTCTTTTCATACTGTTTGTCGCGCTCTTTCCCGACCACTTACCACAATTAAAACTTCAATCGAGCGACGCGGCCTACTATGGGATTTTTCTGGGACTTCCCGTCCTCATGAGCGTAAGTCTTGTTTTCGGCTTTCCAATTGGGTTGGCCGGTGTTGGGATCGCGATATTCGGCCTCGTTGGGCGACGCACGATCGTAATCGGCTTCGGCTTCGGTCTCATCGCACTTGTCCTGAGCTCGTTCTGGACCTCGGTAATGCGGCCCCGCCTCGCGACGGAGCGCAGCGTGAAGAGTTTCATTCCGATCGTCGCGGAGCACGTCAAAGGCGATCAGTTGTGCATCCCCTCGGGCATCAACTACGAGCTGTCGTACTACTACGGCGCCGCGGTGCCCGACCTTAGCCATCCTCAATGCGCAAATGGCACCGCGGGCAAGCCGGTTTATTTGCTTTCGACGCCGCGCGAGATGGACGCGATGACGCCAGAGTATCGGGCGCGGCTCAAGCTTATCGCGAAGTCCAATCTGATCGGTGGCGGCGGACCGCCGGCGCTGTATGAAATCTTGCCAAGTGGCGCGAACGGGGGTTTGAAAGGCGCCGACGGAGCCACCAAATAGAGAACCGAATAGAGAACCGATGGCTGACCGCGTCGAGCATGCGGAATTGAACTCGAATTCGGGCTTAAACTTTGCGTTTGCGTTAAGTCTGGCGCCAATGCGAGTCTAAACGAGCTAATACAAGTCCGACATAGGAAGGCAAAAATGGCAACTCCGGCGAGGGTGCATGGGGCGCGTCTATGGTTGTTGTTCGTGTCGTTCGCTTTGGTTCTCCTGACTAAACCATCGATAGCAAGCGCCAGCGCCGAGCATCCGACGCAAGCTGCACCCGCGACGGTTCGTCTGCCGGGCCACATGCTGCCCGCGCTGTCGAAGGCGACCATTGTTCCTTCGAGCGCCAGAGCCGAAAACGAACCCATCACGCTGACGCTCGTGCTCAAGCGCGACGACCAGGGCGGCTTCGAGCGCTACCTGCATGAGATCTACAACCCCAAGTCACCCAGCTTCCATCGCTTCCTGACGCAGCGACAGATTGCCGATCGCTTCGGCCCGAGCCGCGCCGATTACGATTCCGTCCTGCGCTGGATGAGATCGAAGGGATTGCGGCTTGAGCGCGGCTCGAAGAATCGCTTGACGCTCACGATGCGCGGCACACGCGCGGATGCAGAGCGCGCGTTCGACGTGCGGATCGCGGACTATCGCATCGGTGGCCGGACTTTTCGCGCTAATGACG
>NZ_JBEKFG010000041.1:0-31316 GCF_050013435.1 Binatus sp. (SeqCode)
CTTGAGGTCGGGCGGTTTGGGGATCTCGACGTCGCGACGCACCGATGAAGTGCGTGGCGCCGCGTCCGCGCTCGCATCGACGACCTTGGGCGCGGTCTCGAGCATCTTCCTGGACTGCTCGGCAAGCACGCGCTTGAGCGATTCGCGCCGTTCGAAGTCCATGATCTGATTGGCGAGGTCGAGCCCGTTCATCGCGTCGTTGGCGTACGCGACCAGGCCTCCATACTCAGGCGCGATTTTCATCCGCGTGAATCGGTTCGACAGCGCGGCGCCGCCGACCAGGATCGGACAATCGATTCCCGCAGTCTTCAAGTCCTGCGCCGTCGCGACCATCATCTGCGCCGACTTCACCAGCAAGCCCGACAGACCGATCGCGTCCGGCGCATGCTCGCGGAAGGCCTTGATCAGTTCCTCGGGCGGCACCTTGATGCCGAGGTTGACGACCCGGTAGCCGTTGTTGCCGAGAATGATCTCGACCAGGTTCTTGCCGATATCGTGGACGTCGCCCTTTACCGTCGCGAGAATGATCTTGCCCTTGGCCGCGCTTTCGGACTTCTGCATGTGCGGTTCGAGGTGCGCGACAGCGGCCTTCATCGCCTCGGCCGATTGCAGGACTTCGGCGACAATCATCTGGTTGGCGTTGAACAGCCGTCCAACCTCGTCCATGCCCTTCATCAACGGGCCGTTGATGATTTCGAGCGGTCCGCGGGCAGCCAGCGCCTCGTCGAGGTCCTCGGCCAGGCCGTCCCTGGAACCTTCGAGAATGTAGCGGGCCAGGCGATCGTCGAGCGGCATCGACTTGCGATCCTCGGCCGTGACGGTGCTTTTGCGCGCGCGGAAATAGGCGGCAAATGCCGCGATCGGATCGTCGCCGCGCCACCAGATCAAATCCTCGGCGAGGTTGCGCTCCTCTTCGGGAATCGACGGATAGCGATGAAGTTTTTCGGAGTTGACGATCGCGAGGTCGAGGCCCGCCTGCACGCAATGATAGAGCATCACGGCGTTGAGCACTTCGCGGCCCGCCTCCGGAAGTCCAAACGAGACGTTCGAGATGCCGAGGATCGTCTTGCAGTGCGGAAGCCGCTGCTTGATCAGCGCAATGCCTTCGATCGTCTCGACGCCGGAGCCGATATAATTTTTGTCGCCGGTGCCGACCGGGAAAACCAGCGGATCGAAGATGATATCTTCGGGCTCGACGCCGTATTTTTCGGTGAGCAGCTTGAAGGATCGCTCCGCCACCTGCAGCTTGCGCGCGCGGGTAACGGCTTGCGCCTGCTGCTTGTCGTCGTCGATGCATCCGACCACCAGCGCGGCGCCGAAGCGGCGCGCCAGCGGCACGACCTTCTTGAAGCGATCCTCGCCGTCTTCGAGATTGATCGAATTGATCAGCGACTTGCCCGGCGTGCGCTTGAGCGACTCTTCGATCACGCGATGATCGGTCGAATCGATCATCAGGGGCACTTTTACTTTTTTGACTTCGATTTCGAGAAAGCGTGTGACATCCGCCATCTCGTCGCGATCGGGATCCTGCAGGCATACGTCGAGGATGTGCGCGCCGCGGCGCACCTGCACGCGCCCCACTTCGGAAGCTTCCTCGAACTTGCCGTCGGCGACGAGCCGCTTGAACTTGCGGCTGCCGAGCACGTTGGTCCGCTCGCCGACGATCACCGGCCGCGTGTCGTTGTCGATGACCAGAGTCTCGATTCCGGAAACCACCGAGCGCCTGACGGTCGAGCGCGGTCGCGGACGCTTGCCCGCCACCGCTTGAACCAGCAGCCGGATATGTTCCGGCGTCGTGCCGCAGCATCCGCCGACCAGATTGACCCATCCATTTTCGGCAAAGCGCGCGATTTTCCCGGCGAGCATCGCGGGCGTCTCGTTGTAATGCCCTTCTTCGTCGGGCAATCCCGCGTTGGGCACGCACGCGACGAAGAACTTCGAAATGCCCGAGAGCGTGCGCAGATGATCGGTCATGAAGTCGGGACCGGTGGCGCAGTTGAGGCCCATCCAGAGCAGGTCGCGATGCGCGAGCGAGGTGTAGAAGGCCTCGATGTCCTGCCCGCTGAGCAGCGTGCCCATCGTCTCGATCGTTCCCGACACGGCGACCGCGGGCGCGACGCCGAGCTTTTCGATCGCAGCCTCGATGCCGACCAGGCCGGCCTTGCAGTTGAGCGTGTCGTTGACGGTTTCCAGCAGCAGGATGTCGGCGCCGCCCTCGATCAAGCCTTCGGCCTGCAGCTGGTAACCGTCGCGCATCTGATCGAACGTGACGCCGCCGGTGACCGAGATGCTCTTGGTCGTCGGACCCATCGAACCCGCCACGAAGCGCGGCTTGTCGGCGGTGCTGAAGCGTGCGGCTTGCTCGCGAGCGAGAGTCGCAGCGAGGCGGTTGAGCTCGTGCACGTCGTGTTCGAGACCGTATTCGGCGAGCACGATGGGGCTCGCCTGGAAACTCGCGGTCTCGATTATGTCGGCGCCCACTTCGAGAAACCCGTCGTGCATCCGGCGAATCAGCTCCGGGCGGGTGCGGACGACGTTCTCGTTGCAGCCTTCGTATCGAGCGCCGCCGTAGTCTGTGGCGCTCAGATTCTCGCCGAGCACGAAGGTGCCGAATGCGCCGTCCAGAACGAGGATTCGTTCGGCGAGCAACTCGTTCAGGAGCTTGATCCGGTGCGCATCGGTGGTCATTGTTGGATGCCCGCTTAAGATGCGGGCGGTAACCAACTAAGTTATCCTAGCGATGCAAACCACGCAATTTTGCCCGATGCGCGGGCGTTCGGCGAGCAGGCCTCAAACCACTTCCACCAGATGAGTACGAAATTGCAATCGCAAGCGCCGGGACGCCTGGTGCTGGTCACCGGCGGCGCCGGCTTTATCGGATCGCATCTGGTGGACGCGCTCGTCGCCGCGGGAATGCGAGTGCGAGCGATCGACAACTTCGCCACCGGCCGGCGCGACTATGTGAACCGCGCGGCCGAGTTCGTCGAAGCGGATATCCGCGACGCGGCGTCGATCGGCGAAGCCTTCGACGGCGTCGATACGGTGTTCCACGTCGCCGCGCTGCCGCGCATTCCGCTTTCGATCGCGAAGCCGGTCGAAACGCATATGACCAACGTGGTCGGGACGCTGAACGTGCTGATCGCGGCGCGTGATCGGAAAGTCCGGCGGGTGGTGTACTCGGGATCGTCGTCGGTGTACGGCGAGCAGGCGAAGATGCCGCTGGTCGAGACGATGACGCCGAATCCGCTCAATCCGTACGCGCTGCAGAAGTATGTCGGCGAGCAGTACGCGCGGATGTTTCATCGGTTGTTCGGGATGCAAACGATTACGCTTCGCTACTTCGGCGTGTACGGTCCGCGAATGCCTGACGAGGGATCCTACGTGCTGGCAATCGCTGCGTTCCTGAAGGCGCGGCGCGAGGGGCGCCCGCTTGAAATTCACGGCGACGGCGAACAGACGCGGGATTTTACGCACGTCAGCGACGTGGTGTCCGCGAACATCCTGGCGATGGACTGCGAACTTGCCGACGGGCGGGCGATAAACATCGGACGCGGCGAGAACGTCAGCGTGAACCGGATTGCGGCGATGATCGGTGGACCGACAGTCCACCGCGAAGCGCGCGCCGGCGACATGCGCGATACGCTCGCGGATCGCACCCAAGCCGAGCGGGTGCTCGGATGGCGTCCGCGCGTGTCGATCGAGGACGGGATCGCGGATTTGCTGAAGTGAAAATACATAGCGCCGATCGGAAATCCGACCGGCGCTGTGCGCACGGCGCGATTCAATGGCGCGCGCTCAGTCGAACATCAGCACCGTGCGCGCGACTTCTCCGGCCTTCATCGCGCGGAACGCCTCGTTGACGTCCTCGAGTTTGCCGCGGCGCGTGATCATGTCGTCGAGGTCGAGCCGCCCCTGCTGATAGAACTCGATGATGCGCGGCATGTCGATGCGGAAGCGGTTCGATCCCATGAAGCATCCCTGGATGCGCTTCTCGAACAGGAACGAGAACCCGTCCACTTCGACTTTCTGCCCGAGCGGAACCATCCCGACAATCGTGGCGACGCCGCCGACGCCGATCGATTCGTAAGCCTGCTCGGCCGCCAGCTTGAGCCCGATCGCTTCGAACGAGTAATCGACGCCGCCGCCAGTGAGCGCGCGAATCTGGCTGACCGCATCGCCCTTTGACGCATCGACGGCGTGAGTCGCGCCGAGCTTTTTGGCGAGTTCGAGCTTGGCGGGGAACTTGTCGACTGCGATGATCATTCGCGCGCCCGCGATTCGCGCACCCTGGATGATGGCGAGGCCGACTCCGCCCGCGCCGAACACGGCGACGGTCGATCCCGGCGCAACTTTCGCGGTGTTAAGCGCGGCGCCGACGCCGGTCATCACGCCGCATCCGATCAGCGCGGCGCGATCGAACGGCACGTCGTTGCCGATCTTCACCAGTGCATTTTCGTGCACCAGCATCTTTTCGGCGTATCCCGACAGGTCGGCGAACTGATTGATCAGTTGGCCCTTCTGCGAGAGGCGCGGCGCTTCGCCGGGGGCGCGTTGGGTGGCCTCCTTGTTCGAGCAGAGATTCGGACGCCCGGACATGCATTCCTCGCAGTAGCCGCAAAAGACCGACAGGCACGCGATCACGTGGTCACCGGGCTTGAGGTACGCGACCTGCGAGCCGACTTTCTCGACGACGCCGGCGGCCTCGTGGCCGAGGATCGCGGGGGTCATCCAAAAGTACAGCCCGTCCACGAAATGAAGATCGCTATGGCACACGCCGCTGGCGACCGTGCGCACGACGACTTCGCGCGCTTTGGGTTCGTCGATATCGACCTGCTCGATGGTGAGTGGCTGACCGGGACCGTGGAAGACAGCAGCTTTCATCTGGATTGCTCCTCTTTTCAGTGAATCCGCGCTAGTTGAACATCAGGACAGTGCGCGCGACCTCGCCGGCCTTCATGGCGCGGAACGCCTCGTTGACGTCCTCGAGCTTGCCGCGGCGGCTGATCATGTCGTCGAGATTGAGGCGGCCCTGCATGTAGAAGTCGATGTAACGGGGCATGTCGATGCGGAATCGGTTCGAGCCCATGTTGGAGCCTTGCAGCTTGCGCTCGGTCAGAAACATGAAGCCGTCCATTTCGACCTTCTGGCCGACGGGAATCATGCCGATCACGGTCGCAGTGCCGCCGGCCTTGATCGCGTTGAACGCCTGCTCGGCGGCTTTCTTGAGTCCGATCGCTTCAAACGAGTAGTCGACGCCGCCGCCAGTCATTTTTCTGATTTCATCGACAGGATCGCTGCTCGACGCGTCAACGGTGTCGGTCGCGCCCATCCGCTTGGCCATCGCGAGCTTGCCCTCGAACATATCGACCGCGATTATTTTGCGCGCGCCCGCGATCCGCGCGCCCTGGATCGCGGCGAGTCCAACGCCGCCCGCGCCGAATACCGCAACCGTCGAGCCGGGTTCGATCTTCGCGGTATTGAGCACCGCGCCGACGCCGGTCATCACGCCGCATCCGATCAACGCCGCGCGATCCAGCGGCAGGTCCTCGCGAATTTTCACCACCGCATTCTCATGCAGCAGCATCTTCTCGCAGTAAGACGAGATGTCCAGGAACTGAAAGACCGGCTTGCCCTTCTGCGAGATGCGCGGCTTGTCCTGAGGGTTGCGCTGCGTGGCGGCCTTGTTCGAGCATCGATTCGGATGCCCCGACATGCACTGCTCGCAGTTGCCGCAGAACACCGACAGGCAGCAGATCACGTGATCGCCGGGCTTCACGTAGGTCACCTGTTTGCCGACTTCTTCGATGATGCCGGCGGCCTCGTGGCCGAGCACCGCGGGCGCAGGGTAGGGATATAAACCGTCAACGAAATGCAGGTCGCTATGGCATACGCCGCTGGCGACGGTCTTGATCAGGACTTCGCGGTCCTGCGGTTTGTCGAGTTCGACGTCCTCGATACTGAGCGGCAAATTGGGCCCGTGAAAAACAGCGGCTTTCATTCTGAGTGCTCCTTGAATGTGGCGATAATCCCGGCTGCACGTGCGGGCAGCGATAGACAAAAAATATCCTGCACCGCGCGCGCGCCGTGGCGATTACCTTACTACCACACTGGCGGCGCATTTCCAGTGCGGGACTTCGCGGCGCCGATGACGGAACTACGGGAACATCGACGGCCGGGAGGTGCCCACGAACGGAACACCCTCGAGCCGGGCGGCAGCTGAGTCCGCGCGCGCATACAGCCGGGCCGTGTGGTCGCTATAGATGAGCCGCCAATCGCGCCGGGAATCCATCAGCTTTACGGCCGGCGAATCCTTCTGGACCAAAACGAAATCATGCGGATACGCCGCGAGCGTATGCGCGCCACCGGCGGTGTTGCCGGCAAGCTCGAGGTAGTCGCGGATCACCGTGGCAGGATAGCCCTCGTCGTAGCGGCTATCGATGAAGACTTTGGTGCCGGGCGCGCCGTGCCAAATGACGTACTGGCCCCATTCAAAAGTAGTCAGCACGTTGCCCGCGAGGCGGTGGCCGTTCATGAAGTTTACGGCATCGACAGGATTGTCGGTTACGTCTATGCCGGGCGACAGAACTCCGCTGGACCGCGCGAACCAGATGGCGACGACCACGATCAGGATTTCAATGACCAAGCGGCCCGCCCGCGGCATCGCACGAGCGCTCACGGCGCGGGGAGCGGTGACCTCGCGCGGCCGCCGCAGGAGACCAAGATGGTTCGCGAGCACAGGCGCAAGCGTAATCGCCGCAATCGGGATGTTGCGGACGGCCGCGAAGGCAGCCGCGAGCATTACGGCGGCGACCGCGACCAGAGGCGCGTCCGCTCGTTTCGGTGTGAGGACAACCGATACAACTGCGGCGGCAAAAAATAAAAACACCAGGACGAAATACTTCTGCTGGATGCTTCCGCCAGGCGCGGTCGTCAGATCAACCATCAGCGGCCGCCAATCCGCAACCTGAATCCGCGTCATCGGGTTCAGGAGCTCGCTGATCAGCGAGTACCAGGTGTCGCGCGCGGGCGGGATCAGAAAGGTGCACAATGTAGATGCGGCAGCGGCGGCGGTGATCGCAATAATGCCCAGGCCGCGACGCGGACCGCGGCGCGCAAGGATGTCGGAGAGGAGCGTAGTTGCTCCATACACGCCCATCGCGACCAGGCCTATAAAAAATCCAGCGTGAAAATTGCTCCAGACCGCGACGATCGGAATCGCAATCCAAAGCCTTGCCGAACCGCGCCAGTTGTGACGGGCAAGCAGCGCGATAATCGCTGACAGCGCGACGAAATCGAATAGCTGCGGCCGGAACTGCATCGCAGGCAGCAGGATCAGCGCCACCACCAGCAGGATTGCCGCCTGCACAATCGCCGGCGCGGCGGTTTCGGATTCAGCGAGAACGATAAAACAGATGGTGGCGGCCACGCACAGGAACTTGAGCAGCTTCAGGCCGAAGGGGCCGAACTTGTCGAACATCGAAGCCATCAGGACTTCGCTCAACCATTCATGCCGCAGCCACGGGAAGCCCGGGGCTGAATACGAATAGGGATTGACGCGCGGCAGCGAGCCGTGAGCGAGAAGCTCGCGGCCCCACAGAACGTGTCCCCAGAGATCGGCGCCACTGTGCTGGAGTGCGTCGGCGATCACAATTGCGAGCAGGACCAGCGCCGGGGAGTAGCGCAGCAGCGAGACGCGAGCGGGACTGGCGGTCACGATGGTATCCCGTTATGCCCGTGGACTATGGGAACATCGACGGCCCGGATGCGCCCGCGATCGGAACACCCTCGAGCCGCGCGGCTGGTGAGTTCGCGCGCGCGTACAGCCGGGCCGTGTCGTCGCTATAGATGAGCCGCCAATCGCGCTGGGAATCCATCAGCTTTACGGCCGGCGAACCTCTCTCGATCAAAACGAAATCATGCGGATACGCCGCCAGCGTATGCGCTCCGCCGGCCACGTTGCTGGCGAACTCAAGGTAGTCCTGCACCACTGCGGGAGGATAGGCCAGGTCGTAGCGGCTGTCGATGAAGACTTTCATGCCGGGCGCGTCATGCCAAATGACGTACTGACCCCATGCGAACTGCGTCAACAGGTTACCCTCGAGCCCGTGATTTTTCATGAACTCGACGGCGCGCACAGGATACCCGGACGCGTCTATTCCCGGCGACAGAACTCCGCTGGACCGCGCGAACCCGATGGCGACGACCGCGATCAGGATTTCAATGACTAGCCGGCCCGCACGCGGCATCGCACGAGCGCTCACAGGGCGGGGGACGGTGACCTCGCGCGGCCGCCGCAGGAGGCCAAGATGGTTCGCGATAACGGGAGCGATCGCAATCGCCGCAATCGGGATGTTGCGGACGGCTGAGAAGGCAGCCGCGAGCATCACGGCGGCGACCGCGACGAGCGGCGCGTCCGCACGTTTCGGTGTGAGAACAACCGATACGACTGCGGCGGCAAAAAATAAAATTGCCAGGACGAAATACTTCTGCTGGATGCTTCCGCCTGGCGCGGTCCTCAGAGCAGCTATCAGCGGTATCCAATCCACAATCGCGTAATGCGTCATCGGGTTCAGGATCGAGTGGATCAGCGTGTGCCAGGTGTCGCGCGCGGGCGGGATCAGAAGCGTGCACAATGTAGATGCGGCAGCGGCGGCGGTAATCGCAATAATGCCCAGGCCGCGACGCGGACCGCGGCGCGCAAGGATGTCGGACAGGAGCGTAGCTGCTCCATACACACCCATCGCGACGAGGCCTATGAAAAATCCACCGTGGAAATTGCTCCAGACCGCGACGATTGGAATCGCAATCCAAAGCCTCGCCGAACCGCGCCAGTTGTGACGGGCGAGCAGCGCGATGATCGCTGACAGCGCGACGAAATCGAATAGCTGCGGCCGGAACTGCATGGCAGGCAGCAGGATCAGCGCCACCACCAGCAGGATTGCCGCCTGCACGAACGCCGGCACAGCGGTTTCGGATTCAGCGAGAACGATAAAGCAGATGGTGCCGGCGGTGCACAGGAACTTGAGCAGCTTGAGGCCCAGCGGTCCGAACTTGTCGAACATCGAAGCCATCAGGACTTCGCTCAACCATTCATGATGCAGCCACGGAAAGCCCGGCGCCGAATACGAATAAGGATTGACGCGCGGCAGCGAGCCATGAGCGAGCAACTCGCGGCCCCACAGAACGTGTCCCCAGAGATCGGGATCGTTGAGCTGGCGTGCGTCCGCGACCACAATTGCGAACAGGACCAGCGCCGGCGAGTAGCGCAACAGCGAGACGCGAGCGGGACCGGCGGCCACCAGGCTCATCGCGATTTCACCGTCGCAGAACCGTTACGCCGCGCAGCCGCGCGACCACATCCGGATATACCTTTCTATATGACCGGGCGGCATCCGGCGCGAGGTTCTGATCGCCCAAAATCAACACCGCAGCCGCTGATGCTGGCGGGCCGTAGCGAACCGCGCGATCGAGTTGATCGGCGGGGAGATAATATCGGAGCACTTCGATCGCATAGGCCGGAACAACGGTCATGACCTCGCCGGGTTTGAGCGCGGAGGAGGCAGCCGCAATTGCTTCGCGATATTGCGCGTCGTGCGGCTTGCGATCGTACGAAACGATATGGCCGGCGGAGAATGCGACTGCGAGCACAAGCGCGCCGATGCGGACGAGATCGCCGGGCAGCTCGAAGATACCCAACGCGACGAGGATGAAAAACGGGACGAAGCACGACAGCGCGTAACGCTCGACGAACACCGGCGCAATCGTGTACGACGCGACAACCATCGCCGCCGGTGGCGCCCACATCCACAGCAGCGCGAAGGCAACGGCGTTGCGTTCGCGGCGCCATCCGCGCACCACACCCCAAACCGCTAGCGCCGCGAGAATCGGGAATGCGAAGCTGCCGGTCGCCTTATTGAACAGCGCGAAGGGCGCGTATAAGGCCGGCGGCTTCCGCCATCCGCCGACGGTCCCCGCCGAGGCCGCGTGCAAAGAAGTAAAAAGCTTCGGCACGAGGATCAATCCGGCAGCCGCAAGCGCAATCGCGATCGCCCATGCGCGCAGTGCCCTGGCATTATCCGGGCGCCATCGGGCGCGCGCTATTACAATCAGCAGCCACAAGCCTTCGGTCGCGGGCACCAGCAATGCGGCGAAGTTCGAGGCGATCGCAATTGCGGTCAGAACCAGGACCGCCGCGTAGTTAGCGAGGCCGCCGACGCGAAGCGCGCGGAGGAACATCGCGACTTGCGCGAGAATCGCCGCGAGCATCAGCGGATACATCCGCGCCTCGCGCGAGTACTTGATCGTGACGAGGTTCACGGCGAAGACCAGCGCGCCAAGTCCGGCAATCATCCCGGCGTCGCCGCCGGCCATCGCCGATTCTCTTTCAGACCCGGGGGCGAACAGTTCGAGGCTGACAAGATAAACCACCAGTATCGACACGACGCCCAGGGCCGCCGACATCGCGCGCATCGCGGCCAGGCTCGATCCGAAAAGCGCGATCCATCCATGCAGCATCAAGTCGTGGATCGGCAGCTCGCCGGGATTGAGCAAGGGTTGGCGGGCGATCACTTCGGCGGCGGTCGGCGCGGAGGCGGCCGCCCATGATGCGCCCTCGTCCGGCGACATCTCGAGCGCGCCGAGATTGGCGAAGCGGATCGCAGCGCCCGCGGCGAGAGCGACAATGAGCAGGATGAGACTTAGCGCACGGGCCGAAACGATCGGGCGGGGTGTCGTTTGATCGTGCGGACGAACGCGTGTTTGATCGCGCTCGGCGGCTTTGGAAGCGGCCGTCAGAGACCCTTCCTTAGCTGCGGCGCCGGACGAAAGCCCACCGTGCGAGCCGCCGGGATGGTCATTGGCGCGTTGGTGCGTGGATTGAAGCCGGCGCGAGCGCGGCGCCGGCGCACGGAAAAGGTGCCGAAGCCGGGCACCCAGAAGCGCTTGTCCTTGCGAATGGAGCGCGCAATTTGTTCGAAGGCTAGGTCCAGGGTAGTGGCGACCAGCTTCTTGGGTTGATCGGTGGACCGGGCGATCGTGTCAATCAATTCCGCTTTGGTCATCGGCAAGGACCTCCACGAATTCCTATAGCCGAAGCGCGCGCGGAGCCATAGCCGCAGGCGGTTCGATTTGATTGCGCTCGATCCACCCGTCGATTGCCGACAGCGCACGCTTACCGATCTCGATTTTCTTCTCACGGCCTCGCGCACGGATCTTCAGATCAGGCATCAGGCCGTAGTTCGCGTTCATCGGCTGGAAGTCGCGCCGCGCGGGATCGGTGATATACGCGACCAGCGATCCGAGCGCGGTCTCGGGCGGTGGAACGATCAATTCGCGATTCATGACCAGGTTCGCGGCGTTGATTCCCGCCAGCAAACCAGCGGCGGCGGATTCGACGTAGCCTTCGACCCCGACCATCTGGCCAGCCAAAAACAAATCGTCGCGCGCCTTGAGCTGGAGCGTGGGGCGGATCAGGCGCGGCGAATCGACAAAGGTGTTGCGATGGATCGAGCCGAGGCGCACGAACTCCGCCTTTTCCAGTGCGGGGATCATTCGCAGCACGCGGAGCTGCTCCGGATAGGTCATCTTGGTCTGGAAGCCGACCATGTTGTACAGGCGGGCGGCGGCGTCGTCCTGGCGCAGTTGCACGACCGCAAACGGCCGGCGCCCGCTGCGTGGCTCTGAGAGCCCGACTGGGCGCATCGGGCCGAACGCGAGCGTCATCGGGCCGCGGCGCGCCATTTCCTCAATCGGCATGCATCCTTCGAAATAAACCGGCTTCTCGAACGGATGCAGCTCGATTTTCTCAGAGGCTACAACCGCCGCGACGAAGGCGTGGTACTGAACATCGGTCATCGGGCAATTGATGTAATCGTCGCCGCCCTTGCCGTAGCGCGAGGCCTTGAACGCCACCGCCATGTCGATCGAATCGGCGGCGACGATAGGCGCGATCGCGTCGTAGAAATACAAGTTGCGCGGACCGATCAGTCGGTTGAGCGCCTCGCCCAGCGCCGGGCTGGTCAGAGGACCGGTGGCGAGAATTGCCAGACCGGCGGGTATCTCCGACGCCTCGGCGCGTGAAATCTCGACCATCGGATGATCCTCGAGGGCCGCGGTGATGGCGCGCGAGAAATCATTGCGATCGACGGCGAGCGCGGAACCCGCCGGCACCCGCGCGCGATCGGCAGCCGCAATCACGAGCGAGCCAAGCCGGCGCATCTCTTCTTTCAGCACGCCGACGGCGGTCTCCATCGAATCGTTGCGCAGCGAATTCGAGCATACGAGCTCCGCAAAATCCGCAGTCCGATGCGCTTCGGTCATTTTGACCGGCCGCATCTCGACCAGCCGCACCGCGACACCCCGGCGCGCGAGCTGGTAAGCAGCCTCGCTGCCCGCGAGCCCCGCTCCGACAACGGTGACATTGCTTTCACTCATCGGGAATTGCCGGCTGAACACGAGCCTGGATGCGGCGAGCCGCGATCGTGGTGTTTTTCTGAGTCATCGAATGGGGCCGAAAAGAGCGATTTTATACCATTAGTTGTGGTTTTGGGACGGCTGGCCTCTAGGGCTAGCTTTGTTCCGTCAAAAATAATTTCTGCCGGAAGCAGACCTCGCCCGATGTCGAGTGAGCCGGGCGAGTACGGGATATCCTGGCGGTTGACCATAGCGTATGTGTAGCACGCCGAATCCAATGGGGGCAGGCTGAACTAGTTCACCCGCGCACGAAGGAAGAATCGCCTGCGCGGCGGGCGGCAGGGGCTGACCCCTGCACCCAGTGGTCAGAAGACGCGAAAATCTGCGCAGCGCATCTTTTCGCGACTACGCGAGGGAAGAGACCGCGCGAATCCGGCGCAGTGAAACGGTGAAAAGCGAAAAGTGAAACGAACGCGCTACGCGGGAGGCGTCGAGGCGGGCGCCGGCGCGGGCTGCTCGGCGGCAGGCGCGGGAGCCTTGTAGCCGCATTCCTTGTTGGCGCATTGCCAGGTGACGCCGGTGCGCTTCAAGTTCTTCTCGACCATGTAGTTCGCGCCGCAAGTTGGGCACGGCTGCGGGACGACTTTGTCCCAGGCTGCGAACTTACATTTCGGATAGCGGCCGCATCCGAAGAAAATCTTTCCGCGGCGGCTGCGACGCTCGAGGATCTCACCTTCCTTGCATTCCGGGCACGCGACCCCGGTCTTCGCCGGCGCCGACTGCAGGCGCTTGATTCCGTCGCACTCCGGATACCCCGAGCATCCCAGGAATTCGCCAAAGCGTGAGCGCCGCTTGACCATCGGCTTTCCGCACTTCTCGCAGACTTCATCGGTAGGCACGGGCGCCGAGGGAGCCTTGAGGGTGATAATCCCCTGGTCGTCGCGCGCGATCTCGCCGGTGTTGGTGCATTTGGGGTAGTTCGAACAGGCGATGAACTCGCCGTTGCGCCCCCATTTGATCACCATGTCTCCGCCGTCAAGCTCGCATTTGAGCCCGGTGGGCAGGCCCTTGCGCTTGACCTCGGGCATCTTCTGCTTGGCCTCGGCCAGGTCCTTGGCGAACGGGCCGTAAAAGCGCCGCAGGGTCTTCACCCAGTTCTCGGCGCCCTCTTCCACCTTGTCGAGATCCTCTTCGAACTGCGCGGTGAAGCCCGACTCCAGAATGTCGGGAAACGCCTTGACCAGCATGTCGTTGACGACCCGGCCCAGCGACGTCGGACGCATCCGCTTGCTCTCGTCTTCTTCGACATACTCGACCTTCAGGATGCTGGTCATGATTGCGGCGTAGGTCGAAGGACGCCCTATCCCCTGCTCTTCGAGCTCCTTGATGAGCGTGGCTTGCGTGAAGCGCGGGGGAGGCTGCGTGAAATGCTGCTCCGGGTCCAGCCCCAGCAATTTGAGCGTCTCGCCTTCACTGAGCATCGGCAAGTTGCCTTCTTCGTCGTCGCCGGAGACTTCGTCCTGGCCTTCGATATACACGCGCATGAAGCCGTCGAACTTCATCACTTGCCCGGTCGCGCGGAAGATGGCGTCGGCAGATTCGATGTCCACGGTGGTGCGGTCGTACACCGCCGGGGTCATCTGGCTCGAGACGAAGCGATTGTAAATCAGCGTGTAGAGCGCGAGCGCATCCTTGTCGAGGTAGCGGGCGATGGACTCGGGGCCGCGCTCGACGGCGGTCGGGCGAATAGCTTCGTGCGCGCCCTGCGCCTGCTTGCCGGAGCGATAAAAGTTCGGCTTGTCGGGAACGTACTCCTTGCCATAGCGCGAGCCGATATGGTTGCGGACGGACTCGAGCGCCTGGTCGGAAACGCGCGGCGAGTCGGTGCGCATATAAGTGATAAGCCCGACCGCGCCCTGCTCGCCCAGCTCGACACCCTCGTACAGCTTCTGCGCGATCTGCATCGTGCGCCGCGGCTGAAAGTAGAGCTTGCGCGAGGCCTCCTGCTGAAGCCGCGAGGTGATGAACGGGGGCGTCGGACTACGGCGGACTTCCTTGCGCTCGACGCTTTTGACTTTGAAGGGCGCAGCCTCGACGGCCGCCATGATCGCGCGCGCCTCGGCTTCGGGCAGCTTGCGGGACTTGTTGTCGATACGCTCGTCTTTGTAGCTGAACAGGCGCGCCTTGAAGGGCGGGGGATTTTTGGCGGAAAGGCGGGCGTCGAGCGTCCAGTACTCTTCGGCGCGGAATGCCTCGCGCTCGCGTTCGCGATCGACGATTATCCGCAGCGCGACCGATTGCACGCGCCCGGCGCTGATCCCGCGTTTGACCTTGTCCCACAGCAGCGGACTTAGCTTGTATCCAACCAGCCGATCGAGCACCCGGCGCGCCTGGTACGCGTCGAACAGGTGGTGATCGAGGTTCGAGGGATTGGCGACCGCCTCCTTGACGGCGGCAGCCGTGATTTCATGGAGCAGCACGCGCCGCACGTTGGACTTGGTCTTGCCGAGATGTTCGGCGATATGCCACGCGATCGCCTCGCCTTCGCGGTCGGGGTCGCTGGCGAGGTAGATATTCTCCTTGCCCTTGGCGGCGCTCTTGATCTCGCCGATTACCTTCTCTTTGCCCTTGATTACGACGTAGTCGGGAGCGAAATCGTGCTCGACATCGACACCCAGCTTGCTCTTGGGCAGGTCCACCACATGGCCGACCGAGGGCATCACCTGGTAATCGCTACCGAGGTAACGCTTGATGGTTTTCGCCTTTGCGGGCGATTCGACGATTACGAGATTTTTTGCCACCGATTTAGGCGCCTCCAGCCCCCGTTCCCACCTTCCCTGCTGACGCAGGTTTCATCCGGGGGGCAATCCCCCGCGGCTGCGCTACAGGAGTTACACCCTGCCAGAGTTATGCAAGCGAGAAAAGCTTGCCCGGATGCTGGGTAACGCGGCCCTCTAGTTCCAGTTCCAAGAGTAACCTAAGCACGGTTTGGGCATTCAGCCCGGAGGATTCGATGATCGAATCAACGTGGAGCCTTTCAGATTCTTTTAGATTCCCTAAGATTGTCGTAGCAGCATCAGATACTATTTCGGGAGCCTTGGCGCCTTCGGCCGACTGGGCAATGGGAGGAATTTCAGCTCTCGGGGCGGGCATTGCGGGCGTCGGAGGCCGTGGCACTGGCTCGTCAGGCACAATCCGGGTCGCCACCGGCCGGCCGGCCATCTGAGGCGCCAGCTCCTCGATCACGTCCTCGACGCATTCGACGAGCTTCGCGCCCTCCTTCAGCAGGCGATTGCTGCCTCGCGTTTTGCCGGAAAGCGGGCTGCCGGGGACGGCGAAGACCTGGCGATCCTGTTCGAGCGCCATCCGCGCCGTGATCAGCGAGCCGCTCTTTTCAGCCGCCTCGACGATAACGACGCCCAGGCATAGACCCGACAGGATGCGGTTGCGCGTCGGAAAGTTCTCCGCCAGCGGCTGCGTTCCAATCGGAAGTTCACTCACCAGGGCGCCGCCGCCCGCGAGGATCGCGTCGGCCAGCTTGCGATGCTCGGCCGGA
This sequence comes from Binatus sp. (SeqCode), assembly GCF_050013435.1. Classification (GTDB taxonomy): domain Bacteria; phylum Desulfobacterota; class Binatia; order Binatales; family Binataceae; genus Binatus. The sequence goes on from NZ_JBEKFG010000041.1 coordinate 15,968, forward strand.
TAGATGACGTCAACGCCGCATCCCAGCACGGCGAGCGTTTTGCCATGCGCGTCGAGGGCGCCCTGGTGCGCCTCGCCGTCGATTCCACGCGCCAGGCCGCTCACTACAGTGAAGCCCTTGGCGGCGAGCTCGAGGCCGAGCCGCTGCGCCATCCGCCGGCCGATATCGCTGGCCGCGCGAGCACCGACGATCGCGATGCAGGTGGGATCGCTGAGCTGGGCGGTGCCGCGCACGAACAGGAACGGCGGCGGGTCGGCGATTTGGCGCAAGTTTGGCGGATAGTCGGCGTCGGTCCATTTGAGCAGGCGCGCGCCGATGTTCGGCAGCTCGCACAGCTCTTTCTCGAGCGGTTCGAAGTCGCGAAACTCCGCGATACTGCGCGCGGTGTTGCGCGGCACGCCGGCGGCCGCGATCTCGTCGGCATTGAGCTGGAATATTTTTTCAGGAGCGCCGAACTTTTCGATGAGCAGCTTGCAGGTGCGCGGACCGACTCCGCGAGCGCTTCTCAATGCGAGCCAATAAACGTCTGGTGACGGCATCGCGCACCACCGGCGGCAACCGCGCGGCTCCCGCTGGACAGGCAGCCCGCAATTTCGCGCCGAGATATAAGTAAGTTGTGCTTAACGCCGAGGATTCGCAACCTGATCGTCAACGCGGCGTATTCCCGGGACGGGCCGCCGCAGCCATCGTCGGGGCCAGGTTTTATTGATCGTGCGAAGGGAATCGCATAAGTTACGCACAACCGTTTCATCTGTTATTATTGCACATCGGCCGTCGTTTTTTGACGGTTCACGGAGGACGAAGTATTGGGCGCTACATCACTTGCAACAAGGGATTTCGCGGCAATGTCTGCGACTGAGAAGCAGATTCTAATCTTCAGCTTCTATCGCGACGCCGAATTGCGCGGCGCGCGTTTGCTCTTCAATCTCCTGGGACACATGAAAGACGGCGAGGCGCTGCTCAAGATGACGGCTCATCTCGCCGACGAAACGCGCCACGCTTATCTATGGACCAAGCGAATCGCGGACTTGGGCGGCAGTCCGCAACTTATCGACGACGGCTACCAGCGCCGGCTCGGACTTCGCACCGGCGTGCCCAAAACGATTATCGACCTGCTCGCCTTGACGGTCGTGGTCGAAGAGCGCGCGCAGAGCCGTTACAACGCCCATATCGCGCTGCCCAACGTCGATCCGGAGACGATGGAAGTCCTGAAGTCGGTCATGAAAGACGAACCGTGGCATCTGTCCTGGATCGAAAAAGAGATGCACGAAATCGCCAAGGCGGAGGGCAACGAAGAGCAGGCCGACAAGGCGCTCGCTCGCTACCGGGCGATCGATCGCGAAGTTTACGCCACGCTGGCCGCGGACGAAGCCGAACTGCTGCGCGCATAGCCGCGTGCGCGGCTAACCCGAAAGTTGCGCGTGCATCACGCGGTGCGCGATAACCCTTTCGTGCGGCGTGCGGCGAGCGCGCCGTTCAGTTCCAGGCGCATCGCCTCGGCGTACTCGGCGGCCGCTTCGACAGGCTTGGCGCCTTCCTTTCTCCGATACGCGTACATCAGGCTTCGGCTCGCATTCACGATGAATCCGGTGCCGTCGGCGCGCGCCGACGCGACCGCGTCGGCAGCCGACCCGCCTTGCGCGCCATATCCCGGCACCAAGATCGTCGCCGTCGGCATCAATTCGCGCGCGCGCCGCGCATGCTCGGGATAAGTCGCGCCGACCACCGCGCCGACGGAGCTGAGACCGCTGGCGCCCACGCAGTCGCCGCCCCACTGGTTCACGCGCGCCGCAACCGACTCCCATAGGGGGCGGCCCGACGCGCTCAGGTCCTGAAATTCCCCCGACGAAGGATTCGACGTCTTCACCAGCACGAACACCCCGCGGCCGCCGCCCAACTTCGCGATAAACGGCATCACGGCGTCGCTCCCCTGGTACGGGTTGACGGTCACGGCGTCGCAACTGAAGTCGCCGTCGCCCAGAAAGGCCTCGGCGTAGGCGGCCGAGGTCGTGCCGATATCGCCGCGCTTCGCATCCGCGATCGTAATCAACCCAAGCCGCCGGGCCAGCTTGACGACCTCGCAAAACGCGCGCATCCCCTCGACGCCGCGCGCTTCATAAAAGGCAAGTTGCGCCTTGATTGCGACCGCGGAGCGCGCGCTCGACTCGACGATTTCGCAGCAGAAGCGCGCCAGCGTGTAATCGCGCGGGACTGCGGGCGCGCCCGGTGCATCGAGCTGGGGATCGATGCCGAGCACCACGACGCTCTGTTTGAGACGCGACGCTTGCGCAAGGCGATCGGCAAAATTCATCGCGGGGATTATTGCATAGTGCGGCCCGCAGGTCACATCGGGTCGTTGCGTTTTCGCGTCCATCGCGGGCATCCTCTCGGGAGCCAACGACAGGAAGAAACCGGCATGAACAACCTGACTATTGTTACCAAGCTCCGCTTCATGGCCGCGCTGGCGCCGGCGACTGTGTTGCTGGCGGCCGCGCTGATCGCAGGCGCGTTTCACGTCTTCGGGACGGCGCCGCGGGAAATTTACGAGAACGAGTATGCGGCGGCGCGCGCGGCCCAGGGGATGGAAAACGCGCTTTACAAGATGGATTGGGGACGCACGCAGCCCGAGGCATCTCAAATCGTCATGGATCAGCAGCGTGGATTCATTTCCGAAATCGAGATCGCGCGATCGCATATCGGAACCCGCGAGCAGGCCGAACGGATCGAGAAAATCGCCAACGACGCGCGCCCGCTGTTCGACGCGCTGCGCGCGGCACAGCCGGGCGATGACAGTCTCGCGCCGCGGCTGCGCGATCTGGAAGGGACGGTGGCGGATCTGATGAGCCTTGATGACGCGGCGCTGATCGCGGTGGCGGCCGGCGCCCAGTCGCAGGCCCGCACCATGATTGCGATCACAATTGTGGGACTGGTCGTCGTCCCGTGGATTTGTTTCGTCGTGATCGCGCGCCTGTCGGGCGGTCTCTACACCGAACTAAAGGAAATGCGCCGGCGCGTAAACGCGCTCGCCGAGCATCCGGCGACTCCGTCCCAGGACGCGCACGCCCTGGACGAATCTCTGTCCAGGCTCGGCTTCCCGAAACCAAACCCGATGCTCGCCGAGTAGCCCCGCGGCGCGATTGTCCGGATAATCTCGTGACATGACATATGAGGAAGCACAGCAGTGGCTCGATGCGCTGCGCCAGTACGAATATCGCGCCGACTTGACAGCCTTCGTTCGCAGGGATCAGTTCGGAGGAGATTGGTTCGCTCAGAATTTGGTGCCGGGCAATCGGGAGCAGACGATGGCTTTTGAGGACCGATTTAGGAGAAATGCGCCGGACCACTCGGAAGCATGGTTCGAGGTGGTGTTTTGGAAACTCTTTTCCATGCCTCCACGCAGGAACCAGCTTACTTCAAGTATCATCGAAACGTCCCACCGAGGAACCCCGCAAGACTTCTGGAATGCTTGCACTGCTTTCACCCGCGAAGGTTCGTTGGGGACATTCGCGGTTCTGCAACAGTTCTTTGTGGCAAAAAATGCTCTTCCGGTCGTCGCCACTTTTGTCGCTTTTGCGTCGCCAGAGCGCTTCCCAATGATCGACGTCCAGGTAGTTCGAGCGGTGCGTTCATACTGCCTTGCGCATCCAGAAGCCGCGCACAACGGCTTGTTCGCGCGCCAGCATGACCGACCCCTGACCACCCGCGACTGGGATTTCTACTGTGCATGGATCAAGTGGTGCAGATCATCCGCACTCATCCTGGAAGATCGAACTGGCACGCACTGGCGAGCGCGGGACGTAGAGATGGCCGCCTTTCAGAATGAGCGGAGCCATATGCCAGCGCTGCCGCTAATCGCTTGAATCTACGGAGCAACCGGGCGAAGGGTTCAGCTTGATATAGGCATTAGCGCTACCGAAATCTCACGGCTGCTTGCGTTTCGCGACGGCCTTGGCTGGCGGCTTTGTGCCGGCGTCGGGCAGCACGATGTCGAGGCTGCGCCACAGATACCATGCCGCCGCGGTTCGGTACGGACGCCATCGCTCGGCGTGCTTGAGCAGACGCTTGCGATTGGGCCGTTGGCGCATCCGGTAGTGCCGCTGGACCGCGTTCTGGACGCCGAGATCGTCGGCAGGCATCACGTCGGGCCGTCCCAGGTTGAACATCAGGAAGATTTCAGCCGTCCACTTGCCGATTCCCTTGACCTGCGTGAGATGGGCGACGATCTCCTCGTCGGTCATGCGATGGAAGCGATGGAAGTTGAGCTTGCCGTCTCGAACGTGCGCGGCGAGGTCCTTGATGTAGAGCGCCTTCTTTTCCGAGAGGCCCACGCTGCGCAGCTGCGCGTCGGTTTTGGCGAGCACTTGATCCGGCGAGGGAAATTCCACGCCGGGGAACAAGCCGACGAAGCGGCCGTAGATCGCGTTGGCGGCGGCGCCGGCAAGCTGCTGGAAAATGATATTGCGCGCCAGCGCCTGGAAGCGTTCGCGGCGCGGCTGGATTCCAAGCGCGCCGACCTCGGCAATAATCCGTGCGAGGACCGGGTCGGCCTTGCTAAGATGCATTCGCGCCTTGCGCGCGTATGGAACCTTGTCAGTTGGCATCGGACTCAAAAGCGCAGTTCGCCGAATCTTGCACGCCTGCTAAGCTTGTTCAATCGCGACTATGAGTGAAAACACCAGACTCCCGATGTGCCCCGAGAACCTCCACGAAGGGATGCGGCTTGGGCCGATTCATTACGTCGTCACTCCCGAGCAGGCGCGCACATTCTCGCAGGCGGTAGGGGCCGCGAGTACCGAATTCGCCGCCGATGCGCGCAACCCCGGCGCGATCGTGCCGCCCACGATGCGCTTGCAGGATTACGCGCTGCTCATCGCCGCTCATTTCAAGGGCGGCACGGGCGGAGTCCACGCCAAGCACTGGTGCGAGTTTCACGAGCCGATGCGCGTGGGACAGGCGGTGAAGAGCGAAGGCAAGATTACCGCGGCGTATCGCAAGCGCGGCAAGTTTTATTTCACGCTGGAATATGAATCGCGCGACGCGGTGACCGATGAGCTGCTGGTAAGGCAGGCGATTACGTCGGTGCTGCTGAACGACAAAGGAGAGATGCGATGAGCGCGTCGCCCGCTGAGATTCGAATCGGCGCGGAACTGGTTTCGCCGCCGTACCTGCTCGATGCGGACGCGGCGAAGGCCTACCTCTCAGGCATCGAGGAGCCTCCGCGGCGCCGTCCGCGCGGCAACATCCACGACGACAAGGACGCCGCAAAAAAAGCGGGATTCGTGTTGCCGATCGCCGCCGGCGAGCAGACCATCGCGATAGTGGCGCAATTCCTCGCGGACACCTTCGGCATGCGCTTTGTTCGCGGCGGACGTATCGATGTATCGCTTACCAGGCCGGTGTTCTACGGCGACACGTTGACCGCCCACGCGAAAATCGTTTCCGTCGGTCCGCAGCGGGCCGAGCTGCAGATTCACGTCGAGAATCAGCGCAGCGCACAGGTGCTGACGGGAAGCGCCGCGATCAGGCTGAGCGACGCATGAGCGCCGGGCCGATTCCCGGCTCGAGCGATGCGCCACGCGACGAGGTCCCGGCGCCTCGCGCGACACCGCTGTGGCGCAAGGCGATTCCGTATCTCGGAACCGTCGCGATCTTTGCGCTGATCTTCTGGCGCATCCCCATCCGGAAAGTCGAGCAAGCGCTGTCGCAGGTGCCGGTGCTGGAATTCCTGGCGGTGTTCATGCCGTACTCGCTGTTTTATTGCGCGATCGATTCGGCGTGTCTCACCTGGGTTGTGTGCCGCTTCAACGCGCGGATGCACTATCGGGACATCCTGCCGATTCGCGCGAGCATGTACGTGCTGGCGCTGATCAACACCAGCCTGGCCCAGGGCGGCGTCGCGTATTATCTGCATCGCAAAGCCGGGGTCAGCTTTCTGAGCGCACTCAGCTCGGTGCTGTTCATCGCACTGCTCGAAATCTACCAACTTTTTCTCTTCTCGACGCTGGGAGTGATCTTTTACACGCCGGCGAGCGCCGCGCAGGTGAGGCTGGTTGCGATCCTTCGCGTCGTGTACATCGCGGCGTGGGCGATGCTGGCGGTAATCATCGCGTTCTTCGCGATCGCCCGGCGCAGCATGCGGATCCGGCACTGGGTCGAGACCGGAAGGGCGGGCGCATTGCTCGCGACTTTCATCCAGGCGCGCCCGCTCGACTACCTGGTGGTGCTGGCGATCAAGGCGCCGACCTTTCTCGCCTCGGTCGTCGCGCAATATTATGCGCTGACGCTGTACGGAATTGCGGTTCCGTTCGTGAAGCTGATGCTGTTTCTGCCGCTGGTGTTCCTGGCGGCCGCGCTGCCGATCGCGGTGGCTCATCTGGGTACCAGCCAGGCGGCGTGGCTGTTGTTCTTCTCGAGCAACGCGCCGGCGGCGAAGATCGTCGCCTACAGTATCGCGGCGCAACTCACCTTCATGCTTTGCAACGCGCTGATCGGACTGGTGTTCCTGCCGCGCGCCAGCCGCGAACTGACCGCGCTCCGCACCGAGCCCGCCAGCACGCCAGCAACCGCGTAGGATCTATCGAACGCCGAGGACGGGAAAGCCTTCGCGCCGAGCCGCCTCAGCGAGTCTGCCATCCAGAGTGACGAGTTCCAGAGATTGCGGATCGCCATCGGCGGCCACCAGTGCGGCGCCGAGCTGGAGTGCGTCGGCGGTTCGCAGTGGATGGTCCATAATGATGCGCTCAGCGTGAAGGCGGGCAGCGACGGCATCGTAGATTTCAATCCATCTAAGCGCGACTTCGTTCACGTCGCGTACTGCGCGGTTCCACAGAGCCACCATATCCGGCCGCTCACGCTTCTTTCGCGCGATCGCTGCGAGTACTTCGACTCGCGTCATCATCCAGGTTGTGATGCCGGGATCAGCGGCTCGCCACCCTTCAACTTCCGGAGTTGCTGCCTCTTTGATGAATAGCGGGACTAGTGCCGAGGCATCCCAGAATCTCACCGGCCGCTTTCTCGCTCTTCTAACAATGCCTGCAAGACACCAGCGCCTCCAGGGATCTCGATGGGCTTATGAGTCTTGAACCATGCGGACAAATCGCCGGTGCCGCGCCTGATCGCTCCCTTGCGTTCGAGTCGCGCGAGGCGTTCCTCATCGAGGTCCTTTTTGCTCCGGGTCTTGCTCCGCGTGAGAGGGACGATCTCGGCGATTGGAGTGTCGCGGTCGTACACAAGCACGGAACCACCCGCGCGGACGTGTTCGAGATAGCGCGAAAGACCGTTCCGCAGTTCCGCAATTTTGGCTTTTTTCATGGCCTTTCAATCATAGCCAAGTTGGCGCTGTCGGGCTACGGCGCTAATCCGGGTGCGGGGAGAGCCAGACGTGCTCGAAGCGCGTCGGGCGCATCGGATTCATCACGTAGTCGTGCACCCACGGCTGGCGGATTATGTAAGTCACCGGGTAGTAGAGAATGACCCACGGCGCGTCGGCGACGACGATCTTCTCGGCCTGGTCGTATAGCGCGTAGCGCTTTTTCAGGTCGGCGACGGGCTGGGCCTCAGCAAGCAGTTGCTCGACCTCGGGGTCGGAATAAAAGCTGTCGTTGTTGGAACCCCACTGAGCGCGCGAAAGCAGCGCGCCGAGAAAATTCTCGGGATCGGGAAAGTCAGCCTCCCATCCCTGCATGTACGATTGCACCGTATGGGGCTGGCGAATCGCTTCGAGAAACGGTCCCCACGCGACCGGCTTCAGCCTGGCGCGGATACCGAGCGGCGCGAGATCCTGCTGAATCGATTGCGCGAGCATCAGGATGGTCTGATCGGCGCGCATCCAGATTTCAAACTCGAAGCCGCGGGCGAGATGCGCTTGCTCGAGCAGCGCGCGCGCTTTGGCCGGGTCGTAGTCGTAGCCCTCGAGATCGGGGTCGTAGCCGGGCAGGTTCGGGGGCATGACGCCTCGCGCGGCGATGGCGCGTCCGTTCAAAATTGCGATCAGCTTGTGGCGGTCGATCGCGTAACTCAGCGCGCGGCGCACGCGAACGTCGGTAAACGGCCACATCTGGCAGTTCATGCCGAGGTAGCGGGTCGTGACGGTGGTTTTCGCCATTGTCAGCTTGCGCAGCGCCGGAGTTTTCATGACGTAGGGGAACTCGGCCGGTGGGATATCGACCATCGCGTCGATTTGGCCCGCGTCGAAGCGCAGCCATTGCAGCTCCTGGTTTACGCCGACCGACTCGACGATCGCGTCGAGATGCGGCAAGGGTTTGGCGAAGTACCAGGGATTGCGCACCAGCACCAGGCGTTGCCCGCCAATCCACTCGCGCAGCACGAAGGCGCCGCTGCCAACGACGTGGCGGGAAAAATCGTCGCCCCATTTCTCCGCGACGTCGCGCGGGATAGCCGACGCAAACGGCATCGCGAGCTTGTGCGCGAAGATCGGGTCGGGTGCGCTCAAATGGAAAACGATAGTCGAATTGTCAGGCGTGTCGATTCCGCTCACGTGCGGATTGCGATGCGCGGCGAAGTCGGCCGCGCCCACGATACCGCGGTAGTACTCCATCCCTCGCGAGCGCGTGGCGGGATTCAGCACGCGTTCGATTCCATAGCGGAAGTCCTCGCTGGTTACGGCTCGTCCGTCGGAAAAACGGGCGTCGGTGCGCAGGTGAAAGGTAAAAGTCGTCGCGTCGGGCGAGCTTTCCCAGGCGGTTGCGATATCGGGTTCGAGTTCGATATTGCCGTCGCCGTAGCGCACCAGCGTGTCGAAGATTGCCTGTTCGAAAGTCCAGGAGACGGTGTCATAGCCGGCGGCCGGGTCGAGTGTCGGGACGTCGTCGACATCCGCCAGCCGGATTACCATCGCGTGCGGCGGCAAGTTGAGCGGCGGCGGTCCTCCGCCGCATCCGAAGGCTAAGGCGATCGCGATGACAGCCGGCATGATTCTTCGACGCATCATTGCGAGCGCCTGCGCAAAAATCCGTAGCCGAGCAGATTGAAGCTGAGCACCGCGTAAAAGATCGCGAGACCGGGAAACGTCGCCAGCCACGGCGCGGTGCGGAAGTAAATCGTCGCCTCTTCGATCATTCGGCCCCAACTCGGCGTTGGCGGCGGCACGCCCAGCCCGAGAAAGCTGAGCGCCGCGTCGAGCAGCAGGGTGTCGGAGGTTCGCAACGCCGCCATCACGACGATTATCGGCAGGACGTTGGGGATGATATGGCGCGCGATCAATCGGAGCGACGGCGCGCCCAGAGCCTCGGCGCCGACCACGAAATCGCGCCGGGACATCGCAAGCGTCTCCGCCCGCACCACGCGCGCGATCGACGTCCATGAAACCAGCCCGATGACGATGAAGATCGTGCGCAAACTCGGCCCCAGCACCGCGACCAGCGCCATCGCGAGCAGCAGCGGCGGCAAGGACAGCATCAGATCCGTGAAGCGCATCAGAATAAAATCGACTGCGCCGCCGAAGAATCCCGAGCACAGACCGATCGCGATGCCGATGGTCATCGTGACCGCCATCGCGGCGACGCCGACGGTGAGCGATATTCGGGCGCCGAAGATGATGCGGGAGAACACGTCGCGGCCGAGTTCGTCGGTGCCCATCGGGAATGCGAGTGTGGGCGCGCCGGGATCGCCAAAGGTCGGCGCGACGACGATCGTCGGATCGTGCGGCGCGAGCATGGGCGCAAAGATCGCGACGAGCACCAGCACGGTGACCATCGCAGCGCCAACGGTTTCGAGCGTGACGAGGCGGCGGATATTCACCCGGTCTCCGCCAACCGAATGCGCGGATCGAGCCACGCGTAAAGCAGGTCCACCAGCAGGTTGACGACCACAATCAGCAATGCGGAAAAGAGCACCGTGCCCATGATCACCGGGATGTCGAGATTGAAGATCGCCTCGGCCGCCAGCCGCCCGATTCCCGGCCAGTTGAAAACCGTCTCGGTCAGCACGACGCCCGAAAGCAGGCCCGCCAGATCGAGCCCGGCCAGCGTGACGAGCGGCAGCAGCGCGTTTGCCATCGCGTGTTTGAGCATCACGCGGACGGGCGAGAGACCCTTGCCACGCGCGGTGCGCACGTAATCCTGATCGAACGCATCGCACAAGCTGGTGTGAAGCACGCGCGAATAGTAGCCGGCCGAGCCGAGCGCGAGGGTCAGAGTCGGCAGGATCAAGCTGGTAGCGCCGCTGTAACCGCCAAGCGGAAATGAGCGAATGGTGGCGGCCACCGCGATCAGCAGCATCGTGCCCAGCCAGAATACCGGGATCGAGACCAGCCCCAGCGATATGACCAGCAGGATGTTGTCGGCCGCGCGCCCGCGATACGCGGCTGCCAGCGCGCCCATCGCAATTCCAAGCATCAAGGACAACGCCATCGCGGCGCCGGCCAGCACGGCGGTTGCGGGAAAGCGATCGGCTATCAGCCGGGTCACGCTCTCGCGCCGGATATACGAACGGCCCAGGTCGCCGTGAATCGCGCGATCGAAATAGCGCGCGTACTGGACGTAGAGCGGCTGGTCGAGACCCATCTCGCTCCGGATCGAGGCGAGAGTTTGCGGATCGGCCTTCGCCCCGGCCATCGTGACCGCGGGATCGGCGGGAACGACGAAGGCGATGGTGAAGGTGATGACCGACGTTCCGACCAGGACCGCCGCGCCAAATACGATTCGCCGTACGAGGTAAGCAAGCATCGCTCAGCCCGCGACAATTCCGCGCGCGGCAAGCTCGCGGCGGAGTTGGAGCTCGTCGCGATCGCGATGGCGTTTGATCCGGGCGGAGTCCTCGACGGATTCGAGTGCGGCGCGAGCCTGGGGCGCAAGCGTCGCGATCGCCGCCGACACCGCGGCGAATAGCTGCTCGTCGTGAGAGCTTCGAGATGCGGCTGACTTCAGCGCGCGATAGTGCGCAAGAAACGCGGTCACCGATGAGTACGCAGGAATTTTCACGCGAACAAGGTTAGCCTGCGGTCGCACCGAGTGGCGAGATCGCCAGTCCGATCAGATAGCCGACGGCCGCCGCGCTCATCGCGATTGCAAGAAAGCGGACGCCCGACCGCCAGCGATCGTCGCGATGCGCGAGCCATCCCGCGAAGTATCCAACCCCGAACAAGGTGAGCGCGGTGGCAACGAGCGCGCCGCCAAGATCGTAGCGAGGGCCTGGAATCAGCATGTACGGCAGCAACGGCACCACCGCGCCGGCCAGGAATGCGAGCCCCATCACGATTCCATCCAACGCCGGCCTGCCGAACGTCCCGCCGGTCAGCCCGAACATCTTTGCCTCGGCGGTTGATGCGAGCGCCTTGGGAGCGGTGCTGAGCAGCCGGACGATGCGATAGCCGGCCTCGCGACTGAGGCCTTCCTTGCACAGCTCGTCGAGCAATCCTTCCTGGACGGTGTACGGCTTGGCGGCGGCCTCGACGCGCACGAGCTCGAGCTCGGCGCTCAAAACCTCGGTTTCCGCGCGGGTGCCCAGATAGGCTCCCGCACCCATCGAGAGCGCACCGGCCGCGGTGGAAGCCAGGGCGGCGAGCACGACCTGCGAATGCTGTGAGACGGCGCCGCTCAGCCCGCACAGCACGCCCGCGGTCGTCAGCACGCCGTCCTGGACGCCGAACACAATTTCGCGGACGCTCGAGAGCCGCTCGAAGAGCCGCCTTTTTTCCGCGGGATCGACCGAAGCCAAGCTGGTCCTAGAAGTCGCGGCCGGACGGACCGAACTCGACGCCCGGCTTCCAGTCGGCGGGGCAGAGTTGGCCGGTTCGGAGCGCGCGCACGATTCGAAGCGTCTCGGTCACGCTGCGTCCAACGTTCAGCGGGCATGATGCGGCGAACACAACCTTGCGTTTCCGATCGAGGATGAACGTCGCACGCAACGCGACTTTTTGCTGGTCGTCGAAAACCCCGTAGGCGCGCGCCAGACCGCCATCCGGATCGGAGAGCAGCGGGTAGCCGATTCCGCCGAGCTCACGGGCCCATCGAAGATGGCTGTCCACGTCGTCGATACTGACCCCCACGATCGTCGTCTCCTCGGCGGCAAATTCCTTCAGCGCCTTGTTGAAGCCCGTGACTTCGGTGGGACAGATGAAAGAAAAGTCGCGCGGATAGAAAAAGAGCAGAACCAATTCGGAAGAAATCTTCGCGAGACTGGAGCGTGCGATACGCCCATCAACGGCGCATTCAAGATCGAACGACGGTGCGGGATCCCCGGGCTTCAGCATCGCGGCCTCAAGCGCACGTTAGGTCGATAGCGCAAAAGCAAAACCTACTCAATCTCGAAGGTGAGAGAAACCGTCGCCGACACCGTGACCTCGCCGGGTTCGACCGGTGTGGCCACGCTCGCCGACATCGCCATCGCCGGTCCCATCCGCATCGGAATCGGCCGCGCTTGCGAGACTGTCGTCGCCTTGAGGATCATCCCGAGCTTCACGCCCAGCGCAGATGCGAGCGCTTCGGCCTGTGCGCGGGCGTCGCGGGTTGCGATCGCGATCGCTTCGGTGCGCGCCTTGGTGTCGTCCTTGACGCTGAAGTTAAGCGAGTTGACGCGATTTGCGCCGGCCGCGATCGCGGCATCGATGAGCGCGCCCACGAGGTCCAGCGCGCCGGTATGCAACGTCACTGTATTTTGCGCGTTGTAGCCGACAATCCTGGGCTTCTCGCTCACACGCTGGTCGTACTCGGGATTCAGCGAATAACCCGCGGTCGTAATCTTGCCCTTGTCGCCGAGCTTCGACTTGAGCGCGTCGATCACCTTCGCGGCCAGCGCGGCGTTGCGGTTAGCAGCCTCCTCGGCCGTCTTCGCTTGAGTATCGATCGCCAGATCCAAATCCGCGGTGTCGGGCGATGTGCGCGTCTCGCCGCTGCCGTCAACTTCGATCGTCCGCATGGCGGGAGTATTCGCACTGCTATCCGCCCGCGCCGCTGGCGCGAAGACCAGCAGGAGTACCGCAAGGCCGGCGGCGACTGCGCGGAGTCTGAGCTTCATGACTTCCATCTCGGGCGCGCTCCGGAATAAGTTGATTCGGGCTGATTTTATCCGGAGACTGTACCAATTGACGATAGTCACAATCGTCACGCAAGAAGCATGGCGGAAAAACAAGCAAAACAAAACGACAAGAAGGTAACCCCTCGCACCGAGGACTTTGCCGCGTGGTACAACGACATCTGTCTCCGCGCGGAGCTGGCGGACTACTCGCCGGTGCGCGGATGCATCGTGTTTCGTCCCGACGGCTTCGCCATCTGGGAGCTGCTGCGCGACGAGCTCGACAAGCGCATCAAGCAGACCGGCGCTCGCAACGCGTACTTTCCGCTGTTCATCCCGCAGAGCTTTCTGCAAAAAGAGGCGCAACACGTCGAGGGGTTCGCGCCCGAGCTTGCGGTCGTTACGCACGGCGGGGGCAAGGAGCTCGAAGAGCCGCTAATCGTGCGGCCCACCTCCGAGACGATCATCAACCATATGTTCGCGCAGTGGATCAGATCGCACCGCGACTTGCCGATGATGCTCAATCAATGGTGCAACGTCGTGCGATGGGAGATGCGCACGCGCATGTTCCTGCGCACCACCGAGTTCCTCTGGCAGGAGGGGCACACGGCGCACGCGACGCGCGAGGAAGCCGAACGCGAAACGCTCACGATGCTCGAAGTGTACCGCCAGTTCGTCGAGGAGTTCCTGGCGATTCCGCTGATCGTGGGACGCAAGAGCGCCGCCGAACGATTCCCGGGCGCCGTCGAGACCTACTCGATCGAGGGCTTGATGGGCGACGGGCGCGCGCTGCAATGCGGCACCTCGCATTTTCTCGGCCAGAACTTCGCCAGGCCCTTCGAGATCCGCTACCTCGACGATCAAAATCAGATGCAGTTCGTGTGGCAGACCAGCTGGGGTGTATCGACGCGGCTGCTCGGCGCGATCGTGATGGCGCACGGCGACGACCAGGGACTGCGGCTGCCGCCGACGGTCGCGTCGACGCAAGCGGTCGTCGTGCCGATATTTCGCAAACCCGAGGAGGGCGAAAAAGTGCTCGCCGCGGCCCGCGGCGCGTGGGAGTCGCTGACCCAGGCGGGAATCCGCGCGCGCATCGACGATCGCGAAGGACTGACGCCGGGTTTCAAGTTCAACGATTGGGAGATGCGCGGCGTGCCGGTGAGGATCGAGATCGGACCGCGCGATGTCGCCGCGGGTGAAGCGGTGCTGGCGCGGCGCGACAAGTCGGGACCGGAATCAAAGAGCAAGGCGTCGCTCGGATCGATTGCCGATACTGTCAGCGCGCTGCTGGGCGAGATTCAGAAAAATCTCCACGCGCAGGCAAAGGCCGCGATGATCGCCAGTACGCGGAGATTCGACGACTACGCAGCGTTTCGCCGGCATATGGAAGGTGAAGGCGGCGGTGGATTCGCCGACGTCTATTGGTGCGGGAATCCAGCGTGCGAGACGCGGATTCGCGAGGAGACCAAGGCGACTTGCCGAGTAATTCCACTCACCAGTGACGGCGTCGCGGGGGTGTGCATGGTATGCGGCGAGCCGGCGGCCGAGCGCGCCTATTTCGCCAAGGCGTATTGAGCGCAAGCGCCCGCGTCGTGATCAGAGCTTGTAGCTGATCTTCATTGCGGTGCGCACTTCGGCCATCGTTGCCTGCGCCACCGCGCGTCCCTTGCGCGTACCCTCGACGATTATCTCGCGGACGTGGCCGGGTTTCGAGGCGAAATGCGCGCGGCGCTCGCGGATCGGTTCCAGAAAAACGTTCAGCGCCTTGAACAGCTTCTCCTTGACCTCGACGTCGCCGACCGTGCCCTTGCGGTAGCGCTCCTTGAGGTCTTCGACTTCCGCCTTATCCGGATTGAACACGTCGTGATAGGTGAAAACGGGATTGCCTTCGACGTGGCCGGGATCAGTCGGATGCAGCCGCGTGGGATCGGTGTACATCGACATCACGCGCTTGCGCACGACCTCGGGCGAATCGCCAAGGTAGATGCAATTGCCGACCGACTTCGACATCTTCGCGCCACCGTCGGTGCCCGGCAGCCGCGCCACCTGGCCGACCAGCGCCTTGGGTTCGATGAGGACCTTGTCGTACATGCGATTGAAGCGCCGCACGATTTCGCGTGCCTGCTCGATCATCGGCAACTGGTCCTCGCCGACCGGGACGAGATGCGCCTTGAAGATCGTGATGTCCGAAGCCTGCGAAATTGGATACGTATAAAATCCCACCGGCAGGCCCTTGGTGAAATTCCGCTGCTTGATTTCATCCTTGAGAGTCGGATTGCGCTCGAGCGTCGCGGTGGTGACAAGGTTCATGAAGTAAATCGTCAGCTCGGTCAGCTCCGGGACCATCGATTGAACGACGATCTTCACCTTGTCCGGA
>NZ_JBEKFG010000042.1:0-31020 GCF_050013435.1 Binatus sp. (SeqCode)
TGCGCCAACGCCCCGGCACGGCCAAGGGCTTCCTGTTCATCACGCTCGAGGACGAAACCGGAATTGCCAACCTGATCGTCACGCCCGACCTGTTCCAGAAAAACCGCCTGCTGCTGCGCAGTGCCGGAATTCTCCTGGCCGAGGGCGTGCTGCAAACGGTTGACGGCGTGACCGCGATTCGCGCGCGGCGCTTTGAGGAGATTAAGCTTCCCGGCGCGATCCCGCCGTCGCACGATTTTCATTGATGCGCGATTTCACGTACGAATCGACATCCCGGCCGAATTTGGTCGCCAATGGCACGCAAAGCGCGTAACCAGTCCTCTGGGCGCGTAACCGGTTTTTTTGCTTAACGTACATTTAGAATAAGAGCGATCGCCGCCGCCAAAGGTGGCCGCTACACGGATTCAAGGAGTTTTTATGGTCTCAAAGTTATCTCGCGGTATCGTTCCCGTAATTATGGCACTCATCCTGGTCGTTGCGGTTGCTCATGTCGCTTCATCTAAATCAACCGGTTTTGGCGGCCACATGGGGCATCACGGCATGCATGGTGGCATGAGCGTGCTCGGCGTCCCGCTTCCGTTGCTGCTGAGAACCGCCAATCTGACTGACGCGCAGAAGACGCAGATCCATGCCATCTTTCAGGCCCGGCGCGCTTCGCGCAAATCTGAACATGAGCAGCTCAAGGCAGCCAAGGAGGCAATCGCGGCCAAGTTCACGTCGACCGGCCCGGTAGCCGCCAGCGACTTGGCCGGCTCGGTTTCGACAATCACTCAGCTAAAGAGTCAGATGATGAGTGAGCAGATTCAGGACGCTATCGCGATCCGCAACGTGCTGACCCCGGCTCAGCTCACGCAAATCTCCGCGACCAAGGCCAAGCTCGACTCGATTCACGCCGAGATGAAAGCCCTGTGGGCGCAGAGCGGCAGCGAATCAACACCTGCCGAGTAGGGAATAGATAGGCACCTCCCAACCACTTGGACGGAGTCGCGGCCGGTCGGCTGCGACTCCGTCCGGCAATTCGCATCGCGTCAACCCGGCGCCGCCTCCATCATCGACGGCGGCTGGATCTCCAGTTAAATTAGAATCGTGGACCGCCTCACAGGCAAAGTCGCGATCGTAACCGGCGCCGCCAATGGAATCGGGCGGGCAATCGCGATCCGGCTCGCCGACGAAGGCGCAAAGGTGGCGCTGGCGGATATCCAGTTCGATTCCGCCGAGCAGGCCGCGGCGGCAATCCGCCGGGGCGGCGGAGTCGCGATCGCGGTTGCGCTTGACGTCACCAAGCTCGACGAAGCAATCGCAGCCGCCGATCGCGTCGAAAGCGAACTGGGACCAATCGACATCATGGTGAACAACGCCGGATGGGACGTGGTGGGGCCGTTCGTCGAGTCCGCCCCCGACGTTTGGGACAAAGTGATCGCGATCAACTTTCGCGGCGTGCTCAATTGCTGCAAAGCCGTGGCGCCGCGAATGCAATCCCGCGGTGCGGGCAAAATCGTCTCGATCTCTTCCGACGCGGCCCGCGTCGGCTCCACTGGCGAAGCGGTATATGCGGGATGCAAGGCCGCCATCATCGGTTTCTCCAAAACACTCGCGCGCGAACTCGCGGCAAATCACATCAACGTCAACGTCGTTTGCCCGGGACCAACCGACACCGCGCTGCTCAAGAACGCGATGGCGGGACGGGAGAAGGTTCTCGAATCGATGGCGCGTGGCATCCCGTTTCGCCGGCTCGGGCAACCGGCGGATTTGGCGGGCGCGGTCGCATTCTTCGCCTCTGCCGATTCGGATTTCGTCACCGGGCAGGTGCTCAGCGTGAGCGGCGGCCTGACCATGGCGGGCTGAGGCCCGCACCCGGTATCAAGGCCGCGCTCCGTTGTCGCGGCAGGGGTGACCCCTGCACCCAGTATTAACGCCGCGCTCCGTTGTCGCGCGCGGGCTCTTCCATTGCATAGTCGCGAAAAGATGTGCTGCGCAGATTTTCGCGTCTTCTCACTGCGGTGCAGGGCTCAGCCCTGCCGCGGAAGGGTGAAGCCCGCGCAGGGTTTCACGCATTGCTCAGGCCCGCGCGCTGCTAGCTGAGTGTGATTCCCGGCGCGGGGAACCTGCGGCACATCTCCGTGACTTCGGCCGCGATGCGTTTCAGCGCCGCTTCGTCGCTTGCGTGCGCGATCGCCTCGTCGATAAATTTTCCGATCTGCCGCATCTCCGTATCGCCCATCCCGCGCGAGGTTACCGCCGGCGTGCCGAGCCGAAGCCCGCTTGGGCTGAACGGTTTGCGCGGATCGTACGGGACGGTGTTGTAGTTGCAGACGATTCCGGCCGCGTCGAGCGCCTTGGCGCCCTTCTTGCCAATTACTTTCTTGCCGGTCAAGTCGACCAGGATCAGATGATTGTCAGTGCCACCCGAGACCAGACTGAATCCGCGCGCAAGCAATTCACCGGCGAGCATGCCTGCGTTGCTCACCACTTTTTTTGCGTACGCCTTGAACTCCGGCGTCGATGCTTCCTTCAACGCAACGGCGATCGCCGCGGTGGTATGATTATGCGGACCGCCCTGCAGCCCGGGGAAAACCGCCTTGTCGATCGCTTCGGCGTATTCCTTGCGGCACATGATCATCGCGCCGCGCGGGCCGCGCAGCGTCTTGTGCGTGGTGGTCGTAATTACGTCGGCGTACGGCGCGGGATCCGGATGCACGCCGCCAACGATCAGTCCCGCGACATGTGAAATGTCGGCGAGCAGCAGCGCGCCGACCTCCCTGGCGACCTCGCTGAAACTCTTGAAGTCCCACAGCCGCGGGTACGCCGTGCCGCCGGTCACGATTATCTTGGGCCGCTCCTTGCGCGCCATCGCGCGGATCTTGTCGAAATCCACGACCTGACTCTCGCGATCCACGACGTACTGCGCCGAACGCCAGAACGTGCCGGTGATGCTGACCGGCCATCCGTGCGTCAGATGGCCGCCGTGCGGGAGCGACAAGCCCATGATCGTATCGCCCGGCTTGAGCAGCGCGAAATATACCGCGAGATTTGCGGGCGACCCCGAGTACGGCTGAACGTTTGCGTGATCGACTTTGAACAACGCCTTGGCGCGCTCTATCGCCAGCGTTTCGATCTGATCGATGTTGCGTTGGCCCTCGTAGTAGCGGCGTCCCGGGTAGCCTTCGGAATATTTGTTGGTGAGAATCGAGCCGGTCGCATCGAGCACCGCCTTCGAAACGTAGTTTTCCGACGCGATCAGCCGGACCGAATCGATCTCGTAGCGCTCTTCATCCCTGATGAGCTGATAAATCTCCGGGTCAGTTCGCTTGAGTTCGTCCACACCGCACCTCCGTTGCCGTCATCGAATGATCCTATAAGCGCGGGCGCACCGACGCAAAACTGGCGGAACAACCCGGGATGGAGTTGTCCGCCAGTATTGCGCGCGAAAATATTTTGACAGCCTGCTACGGCATATCGGGCGGCGTCACCTTGGCGAGCCACGCGCGGAAACTGGCCTCGTAGCCGATCGCACGCTGGCGTTCGCGCACACGGCGCAGAAGGCCCGCGACGGCTTCCGGCGCTAGCTTCGGCCGCACGCTCATCGCGCCCGCGATCTTCTCGGCCGAGGCCGCCGCCTCTTTGCGCGCGCCCTCTGCGATCTTCAATTCCTCGCCCGACAATCCCAGGTACGCCTCGGCCACGCGCATTCCAATCTCGGTTCCGCTCTCGAGCGAGTCCTTGATGTTGCCCTTGCCGGTCAGCACGTTTCCGGCCGCGAACACGGCGGTCGAGCCTTCCATCAGCAGGCCGATCTTCTGATCGGCGTAGATATAAGTCTCGCCCTTCTGCGGAATTCCGGGGATCGGTTGCGGGATGCTTCCGATCGAACTGATCGTCAGCTGCGCACGCGCGTCCTCCACCCCCTCCTCGACCGTTTTCACTTGACTGCCCGTGACTTCGGTGCGGTTGAAGTTCAACCCGACCATCGCGCCGTTCTCTGCGATCACTTTGCCCGGCGCGCGCAGTTCGTGGAACTCGAACAAGAATTTGCGCTGCGCCTTGTCAACGATCTTCACGCGCGCCTGCCGCAGCGCGTCCGCGCGCTTGTCCGGCGTGCCGGCGGGAATATCCGACAGCGGCATGTCGATTACGCGCCGGCGATAATACAACCGGCACGGCGCGATGCCGAGGTCGGCGTACTTCAGCCCCTTCGCGGCCAGCACCGGCTCGATCCCTTCGCGCTCGAGCTCGAGCATATCGCCCTGGATACCGCGCGCCTTGAGACCCGCGAGCGCGTACTCGATTTGCAGGACTTTGACCACGTCGATCGACGCGAGTCCGCCGCCGACGACGAGCGCTCCCGGGGTCAGCTCGTAGCGCGGGCCGTCGTAGGACTTTTCCGGATAGTGATTCCACCAATAGATCAGCTTGTTCTGGTAGACCAACCCGCGATCGATGTACTGATCCACGCCGTCGATCGGAAGCGGGCGATCCTTCCATGCGCCGTTGGTCAGCACGATTCCACTGACTCCCCAACGGGTCCGCAGTTCCTCGAAATCGATATCGCGTCCCATCCCCGTCAGCGGCACGTATTCGATATTGGGATGGTCGAGGCGTTTGTTGATCTCCTCGTACTCATCGTGGCGCTGCTTGACGTGCCATCGCGGCAACCCGTCTTCGATTTTTCCGTAGGGCCGCGGATTCTGCTCGATCACGATTACCAGCGCGCCGTATCCCGCCAGGATTCGCGCGATTTCCGAACCCGCCGTCGCGCCCCCGATTACCGCCATCACGTGGCGCGATGAACTACTTGCTGAATCAGCCATAAGGACCCTTAATTGCCTCCTGCGACATTCATAAGGGTATTTAATTACCGTCTGCGCGCCTGCCGTGCAACCTCAACCGGTTGCAATTGCGCGGGCGCTGAGCGCCCATGGTTCAGCTTGCGCGCATGAACCTCTCATGGTTTCCTTACCGGTGGTGATGAGTGTGGCGCGGACTGTGTTTGGGCAATTTCGAAAAATTGCGATCGTCTCCTCGATAGTGCTTTTCGCGGGATGTTATTTCGCTCCATATTACGCCAACCGCGCCGCAGGCGGCGGCACCAATGCGGCCGAGGGCGAGAAGCACGATGTCCCGTACAGCGCAAACGATTCGTTCCTTCTGACCCAGGATGTGCTGCGCGGTGAGGGGGTTCTGTTCGAGGTCAAGCCTGACGACAAACTCATCACGCTGTGGAAGGATGGCGACTCGGGGCCGGGCATCCTCGGCAGTCTCGTCGGCGTGCATCCGGAGTATCGCTACGAGATTGAAGTCGTGCCGCAGGGTGATCGCAGCTCCCGAATAATCGTCAACGTCCGCGCCGAGGACATCTCCGACGAGGACCTCCACAGGTACAAGGCCAGCGCGCGCCTGAACCTGTTCGGCAAAATCGACGAGCTGGCCGCGAAATTCCCTCCCTCCGGCGGCACGCCCAAAGAGGGCGGCGTCAACTACGCCATGCTGCCAAACGAGGACTTGAAGGCGCTGGCCCGCCGGGCGACCGGCAACGAGGACAACTGGCGGCAAATCGCGCAGGATAACGGGCTCAAATCCCCCACCGACGCTGCCAATCTGCCCAGCGTCTGGATCAGGAACGCGCTGCTGAGCGAACCCAAAAAGGAAGCCCCAACCGGCAACTGAACCCGGCAGGCGTCCACGCCGGGCCCGAAAAACCGAAAGACCGAGTCATGAAAATCGACCGCCACAAAAATCAATGCCCGCCCAGGCGCGCCCGGGCAGGCATCGAAACAATGCTCTCGCGCTATCGCGGGGGGTCAGTCGTTAGGGAAGGACGCCTCGCTCGCATCGTATTCCGGGCTCAGGCCGGCCGGACTTACCGCCGCTACCACAGCCAGGAATTGCTCGAAGGTCATTTGGAGATTAAGAAACCCGCCTTGGCAAAAGACCCATCCGTAGTAGTCCAGGATCTCGTCCGGGATCATCACCGGCAGGCGCGGCAACGTTGAAACGACCGGAAATGGATGCGGTTCGCCCTGGTTGATGCTATCCCAAACGGCAGACTGGTCGAGTGCTCGGTCCGACTCGACCACACTAACTTCCCGCAGGGGAATCACTTTGCCTCTAGCAACTCGATTCATAAACAGCAGCGCCTCCTGCTACCCTTACCATCATCCGGCCGCTTCCTGCCCTAATGATTCTAGACCATGTGTTGAGCCGGTCAAGGAGCAAATTCCACATGTATTCACCCCTCCGCGCGTTTCGTGGTCGTCGGTCCCGATCGGCACAGTTATGTGCGAAAAGCCCGATTCTTTGCTAAGGGCCTGAAAATATTATGTTTTCTGCATTTCAGGCTATCGTTCTCGGCGCGGTTCAGGGCTTGACCGAGTTCCTACCGGTCTCCAGTTCGGCGCACCTTATACTCATCCCCTGGCTGCTCCGATGGCAGGATCCCGGGCTTGCCTTCGATGTAGCCCTTCATCTTGGGACGCTCCTGGCGCTGTTGGTCTATTACTGGCGCGAATGGCTCGATATGGGATTATCGCTGGCCGTCGGCAACCGCCTGCCGCGCCGCCTGCTGTATCTATTGATAGTCGCCTCAGTTCCCGGCGCCGTCATCGGCGTCCTGCTCGAGAAACAAGCCGAGACGATCTTCCGATCGCCGATGCTGATCGGAGCCACGATGGCTACTCTTGGGCTTCTTTTATGGGTTGCCGATTGGTATGGCTCGAGAAAACGCACCATAGATGACCTCACTTTCCTCGACGCCATCCTCATCGGGCTAAGCCAGGCGTTCGCGATCATTCCCGGCGTCTCGCGCTCAGGCGCCACGATTACGACGGCCCGCATCCTCGGCATCGACCGCGCCGACGCCGCCAATTTTTCGTTCCTGATGGCGACGCCAATTATCGCCGGCGCCGGCATGCTCGAGGCGCCCAAGCTTTTGCATACCGGCCTCGCCGTTCAGCTCGGATGGGGTTTTGCGGCCGCGACCGTGTTCGGTTTGATCGCAATCGCCGGCCTGCTGAGATTCTTGCGAGCCCACACCTACAAGCCCTTCGCGGTTTATCGAATCGTGCTGGCCGTGATTGTCATCGCCGTCGCCGTGGCGCGGTTGTAGTCGATGCCAACCGACATCTCGGCTGCGTCCGTGCCCCCGGCCGGCAACGAAACCGCCACGGCGATCCGCGCCCGAGCCTTTCAGGTCGGCGTGACGCTGTGCATCATCAACACGATCATCGGCGCCGGCCAGCCCGTGATCACGCGATGGGGTGCGGTGCATCTCGATCCCCTGCTCTTCTGCACCAGCGCGGTCGTGTTCGCCTCGATTTGCACAATCCCGGTTCTCTATTTCAGCGGCGAGTTGAGAATGATCGTGGATCCGCGCTATCGCGCGCGGTTGTTCATGATGTCGATGGCGGGAACCGTGATGACGAGCCTCACCCTCACCTACGGACTGACCCGCATCGACGCGATCGCCGGTGTGCTGCTGCTGCAAACCGAGCCGGTCTATTCGTTGATTCTATCGACGATCTTCGTCGGCGAGCGGCCGTCCGCGCGCCAGATGCTCGCGACCGTCACCATCCTCGTTGGCATCGGTTCGGTGTTCGCCGGCGGTTCATTTTCACCGCTATGGGCCGCGGCGCTCGTCTTCACGACTCCCCTGTTTTGGCAGACCTCGCACGTGCTCGGTCTGAAGCTGATGCCCCCGTTGACGCCGATTTCCGTCACCGGCGGCCGATTTTTCTATGCCGCGATTATTCTGACCGTTATGCTGTTGATATTCCGCCGCGGCTCCCTCGTGCAACTTGCCGACCCGACTTCGCTCGGCGTGATCGCCGTGACCGGGCTTTTCATCTATTTTCTGAGCGCGCTCACCTGGTTCGGCGCCATCAACCGGCTCTCGTTGGCGTGGGTGACGGCGCTGGTCGTGCCCGGAATCCCGATACTTTCGATCCTGTTCGCCGTGATGTTTCTCGGCGAGCACGCAACTACCCGCGAGGCTATCGGTATTCTCATCTCGGTCAGCGGCGTGCTGGCTCTCGTGCTGGGCGCCGACCCGCATCGCAAGCAACCTGCTTCCGAAGCGGTGGAGGCAATCCACGAACCCATGACCTGATTCCCGCTTCGGCAAATCTCCCCCCTCAACCTTCTAGCAGGCCGACGGCCGCATCCCGCGACAGGGTCCGCGCCCGCTCTTCCATCGCGTAGTCGCGAAAAGATGCGCTGCGCATATTTTCGCGTCTTCTTAATACCGGGTGCAGGGGTCACCCCTGCCCAAGGAGGTGCGGAACCCATGGTGGGTTCCGCATTCAATAGAGTGATTTCCCCTTCCTCCGCGCCCGTCGGCCCCTGCCCATTTGACTCTGCGACTCTGCTGGTCTTAAGTGACCCATAGACGGCGCTGCTCGAACTTGCGCGTGAACAGAAAACAGAAATTCAACGCGAGGAATTCTTCATGGCCCGAATTGTCAGACACGAAAAGAACTCGCCCTACGAGGTTGCGGAAGGCACCGAGTTGCCAGTCTATATCTGCGCGTGCGGACTCTCGAAGAACAAGCCCTTTTGCGACGGCTCGCACAAGAAAACGCGCGACGAAAATCCCGCCGACGTTTACGTTTACGATGACATCGGCCGCGCTCGCGTCAAGACCGAATACTAGTTTCAGTTTTTCCGGGCCCGGTCCCTCGCTCGAGTTAGATTGAAAGTACCTGAAGAGATTTCCCGCGCCGACTCCGGGCCTGCTTCCATCCCCGCGTATGAAGCGCCGCGCGAACCCGCCGCTCCCGATGACGCGCCGAATTGGCTCCGGCATATAGCCGAGCCGCGCTACGCATGGCCGATACTGCTGATTTTCGGAGTCGCGCTCTATCTCGTAAATCTCGGCGGCTATCCGCTCTACACCAAGGGCGAACCGCGCGAGGCCGTCACCGTCTTCGACATCGTCCATGGCGGCGGCGTGATTCTTCCACAGCGCGCAGGCGTCGAAATTCCCTCCAAGCCGCTGCTGATGCACTGGATGGCCGCGCTGGTCTCTCTGGTCGCCGGCGGCGTAAACGAATTCGCCGTGCGGCTGCCGTCAGCCGGGCTCGCGATCGCCGGCGTGATCCTTTGCTACTTCTATGTGCGCCGCCTGTTCGACAACGTGACCGCACTGATCGCCGCGCTCATCCTCGCCACCACCTTTCAGTACCTGCAAGCCGGGACCGGCGCCCGCGTTGACATGACGCTGACCTTCTTCATGGAGGTCGCGTTCTTCGAATTCATTCTCATGGCCGAGGGCCTGACGCGCCGGCGGATGCTGCTCTACGTGGCAATCGCGCTCGCCGTTTTGACCAAGGGCCCCATCGGGTTGATTCTACCGGGGCTGGTCGCCGTGATTTGGATCGCCGCCGAGAAGCGATGGGACCTGTTGCGCGCAATGGGCCTCGTGCGCGGCGCGATCGTGGTGCTGGTGCTTGCCGGAGGATGGTACCTGGCGGCGCTGATCGAAGGCGGCCCGGATTTTTTCCGCAAGCAGATCCTCGCCGAAAACCTGCTCCGCTTCGCCGGCGGCGCCGATTTCCACGAGGGCCACATCCATCCCTTCTACTATATGGAGCTCGCTCTCCTCGCCGGATTTATCCCGTGGACGATTCTGCTGCCGATCGTCGGCGTCCAGGCCGTGCGCGCGCCGCGCGCACTCGACCCGCGCCTCAAATACATCATTGTATGGTTCGCCGCGGCGCTGATCTTCTACAACCTGCCGCAGAGCAAGCGCGGCGTGTACCTGCTCTGCATGTATCCCGCTTTTGCCACCCTGGTCGCGATCTATGTCCGCCAGGCAGTGGCGCGTCCCGAACCGGCGCGCGCCTGTGTCCGCTGGATCGCGCGATTGTCCGGTCTCGCGATGCTGACGCTCGGCGGCGCCGGCTTGATTGCGCTGGGGATACTCGTCGCAAGGCCACAGGAGTTCGCCGGCTTGCTGCAAGCGGCGGGAATTCGCGCACCCGCCTTTCCGCGCATCTTGACCTCGGCGATTGCCGAGGATTGGGTGCTGGACCTCGCGATGCCGCTGGGGGTCGTCGCCCTCGGCGTCTTTATGATCTTCACCCGTCCGCGTATCGAACGAATGGTGCTCGCGATTGCGGCCACGATGGTTTTCACCACCGTTGCGGTCAATGTTGTCGTCATACCGGCCATCGCCAACACGCTCTCGCTGAGAGACTTCACCGATCATGCGATGAAAATCGTGGGCGATAGCCCGGTCGGCTACCTGGGCGCGCTCAACTACGACGTCGCTTTTTACAGCCGCCGCACAATTCCGATCGTCGCGCAAAGAAATCCGCAGATGCCCGAGTACCTGATCGCCTGGCGCACTCTGTTCAACGCGCTTCCCGCGTCCAGGCAGAACCGCTTCGACATCGTGATCACCAGCAACCCGACCTCGCTCGACGGCACCGACGAGATGCTCCTCCTTCACCAGCGCGCAGGTTCCCCGGATCCGCCGTCCAGGAAACCCTCCGACGACTACATCCAAGCCGGAAATTCTACGACATGGTCTCTCTTCGAATCTCGTCGACCGCTTTCACCAGCCGCGGCAGCACCTCCGCCGATCCGCCGCGCAAACTCACGTCGCAATAATGCGTGATCTCCGATTCGTAGAGGTTCACTTCGATTAGTATTCCGCCGCGCTGCTTCACTTCCAGCGCAAATCCCGCCGCGGGATAAACCGTCGCCGAGGTCCCCGCCACGATCACCAGGTCCGCCTTCGCCGAATGCTCCGCGCACATGTTCAGCACGTCGATCGGAATCGGCTCGCCAAACGAAACCGTGTCCGATTTCAACAATCCTCCGCATCGCGGACAGGCCGGCGGCAGCTTCTCCAGGCTGATCGCGTCGCGATCAAACCGCCGCGCGCAATCGAGGCATCGAATCAAAGTCCAGTTACCATGGATTTCCGCCAGCGCCTTCTGCCCGGCTTGCCGGTGCAGGTCATCGATGTTCTGCGTGATCACGAAGCGCAGCACTCCCAATGCTTCCATCTCCACCAGCGCGAGATGGCCCGGATTGGGCCTGGCAACCGTAAGCGGCTTGAAGAGTTCATCGTTGCGCTTGCTGAGCCGGTCTTCCCACGCCTTTTTCGGATCGGCCATGAAGCGCTGAAAGCCGTTCATCGGCGGCTCTCCGTACTTGGTCCACAGCCCGCCCGGCCCGCGAAACGGCGGTATTCCACTTTCGACGGACATCCCCGCGCCGGTGAGCGCGATCGCATACCGTGCCGCCAGGATCATCCTCGCGCCTTCGCGAATTTCCTCGTCGCTCGCTATCCGGCTTGCGTCTGCCATGGGGAGATCACCCGACTACCAGCACATAATTCTCGCGCTTGAGCGGGCGAGCGAGCGTGATAGCCATCACAGTGCCACCACCGGTACGTTGGACAAGCGCGCCGAATTGCGCTCGAGCAGCACCGAACAATGCGCGTGCCCGGCGTAATGCCTTGTCGAAATGCCAAAGCGTTTGCGGAGCCGCTGCGCTTCGGATGTTTTGACGCCCAAGCGCGTAGCTGATTTCTCCCAAGGCGGGGTGCAGGCGCCGATCGGCCCCCGCGGAAACCAGATCGCCGGGTTTCAGCGACGGATTTCCCTTTACCCACGAATTGTATTCGTCGGCATTGGCAAGCAACTCGGGTCCCCAGTCCTTGAAGATGTGGGTGAGAAGGGGCTCCAAGGTTTCCGGAATGCTGTCATCGCGCGGATAGGATGCATCCATGTCAGCGAACTCGCCGTCGAAGAAGCCATCCAAGTTCATTCGTTCGGTCCATCGAAAGACGTTGGGTGCGCGACCTTTCATCAGGGTGGACGGATAGGGGTCACGCCCCAGATGCGCGAACAAGGGGGCCATCAATCCGAAGTCAGCGTCGCTGGGCAAGCCGCCGAGAATGTAGGGATAGAGCATGAAGTGCGCGTCGAGGATGTCGAGCAATTCCTCATACGAGCGCTCGATGGCGGGAATGGTCTCCATCGTGATGCCGAGGCGCGGCAGGTGCGCCTGCATCGCCAGCATGAAGGGCGCGGCGACGGCGTCGCGATCCGCGGAGTCGCGGCTCGCGGATGCGCCACGGCCGAACTCAGCGCGCAGAAATTTCTCTTGATCCTTCAAGTAGGACCAACGGTAGTGCATCGCCGCCTTGAGCAGCGCTTCGGAGCCAAACGCTCCTATCAGCGAGGCGACGGTCCGTTGTACGGGAGTCGGCGGGTTGAGGCGCGGCTCGGGAAACTTCTGCTCCAGATGTTCGATGATGTCGGAGGTGTCTTGAATGATGGAGCCGTCGGGAGCTTCTAACACTGGAACGACGAAGAACCCCAAGGCGGGGAGGATCTTCGCCTGGTAGACCGGGTGCGACGGGAAGAACTCGCGGTACGGAATGCGCTTCTTGATCAGATAGGACCTTGCCTTACCGGTATAGAGCGAGGGAGGCGCGCCCCACAAAATATAAGTGTCGTTGGTGCGTCCGGTGTTCATGTTCCTCCGTGAATTTTGTGGCTACAGCGCGATCCCGGGCGTTGTCCCGATTTCGACTTTGCAAACACGCGATTCGTAGCCCTTCACCGAAGTCATCGTCAAGCCGCATCCGTCCGCGCGGCTGCGTCGATGGCCCGGAGCGTAGCACAGCCGCGGTTTCAGCTCTAAGCTGAAAGCTTGCCTATGGAGGCCGTCGGGTCTATAGGGCGAGTTGAAGTTGGAAAGTAAAAAGGAAATGCCGGTCAACAGAAAGGACATGGCGGCGCAGGCGCCCGTGCTCTGGCAGTTCGCGATTTCCCACTACGCCGAGAAGGCGCGCTGGGCACTCGATTACAAGCAGGTCCCGCACATCCGGCGCTCGCTCATTCCGGGGCCGCATATCGCCAGAGTCAAAAGGATGACCGGGCAGACCGCGGTGCCCGTGCTCGAGCTCGGTGGCGCGATCATCTTCGACTCGACCCGCATCATCGAAGCGATCGAAAAAGCTTATCCCGACCCGCCGCTCTATCCCGCCGACCGCGAGGCGCGCGAACGCGCGCTCGAGCTGGAAAATTATTTCGACGAGGAACTGGGCCCGTATATCCGCCAATGGGGATATTTTATGTTGCTGCCCTACTCGTCCACGGTCACAGCGCTGTTCACGAGCCAGGCCGGCCTCGGCAAGCGCCTGTTCATGCGCGCGATCTTCCCGCTGGTGCGGCCCGTGATGAGAAGCAAAATGAAGGTCTATCCGGCCGAGGCGGAAGCGGCGCGGGAGAAGACCATCGCCGCGATGGATCGAATCGCGCGCGAGGTTGCGCCTTCCGGCTACCTGGTCGGCGACAGTTTCACGGTGGCCGATCTGACCGCGGCCGCATTGCTGTCGCCGCTGGTGATGCCGAAAGAGTTTCCCTACAAGCTTCCCGCCGCAATCCCGGCGCCGATGGCGCAGGCGCGCGCGCATCTCGCGGAGCATCCGGCGTTAAAATGGGCGGCCGGCATCTACGCCAGGCATCGCGGCAAATCGGCGGCGCTCGCGGAAGAGACGGTCATCTAAGGGAATCCATCGCCGGCGCTTGCTTGATCGATGCCCGCTGCGTATATTAATCTTATTCCAGACTGACTGGTCGGTTTAGCCCATGGACACATCGAACTTGCCCCAGGCTTCCACGCTCGCGCCAGCCGCACCCGGGCCGCGCGGTCCGTTATCGGCGCTCAGGATAATGCGCAATCCACTGGAGCACATAACAGCCGACTGGAAGCGCTACGGCGACGTGGTCCGTTACCGGATCGGAAAGATGCAAGTGTTCCTGGTCGTGCACCCCGATGGCGTCAAGCATGTGCTGCAGGAGAACCATCGCAACTACGTCAAGTCCGTCGATTACCAGATCCTCAAGCGCGTGCTCGGCGAAGGATTGCTCACCAGCGAGGGCCCGCTGTGGCTGCGCCAGCGCCGGCTGATGGCGCCGATGTTTCACCGCCAGCGCATCGCGGGATTCGGCGCCACGATGGTGGATAGCACCCTCAAGATGCTCGATCGGTGGAGTTCGCCCGCCGTCGAAGGCGGCGCGCTCGACGTATGCAATGAGATGATGCAGCTCACGCTCGAGATCGTCGCGCGGGTTCTGTTCAAGGTGGAAATCGCGGGCGAGCTGGCGCATGAAATCGGCCGCGACGTCACGGTGGCCAACGAACGGCTCGGCCAGTTCGATCTGGGAACGCTGGTTCCCTGGCTGCCGACCCCGCGTAATCGCGAGTTCCGCCGCGCCACCCGCTCGCTCGACGCAATCGTCGACGGCATCATCGCCGAGCATCGGCGCAGCGGCCAGGATCGTGGCGACCTGCTTTCGCTGTTGCTCGCCGCGCGCGACGAGGACACGGGCGAGGCGATGAGCGACCAGCAGGTTCGCGACGAGGCGCTCACTTTGATCCTCGCCGGCCACGAGACGACTGCCAATGCGCTCGCGTGGACCTGGTATCTGCTTTCGCAAAATCCCGAGGTCGAGCGCAAGCTGCACGCCGAGCTCGCCGACGTGCTGAACGGGCGCTTGCCGACGGTCGCCGACTTGCCCAGCCTGCGCTACACCTCGATGGTGATCGACGAGTCGATGCGGCTCTATCCGCCGGCATGGTCGATCGGGCGCTCGCCGGTGGCTGACGATGAAATCCTCGGCTTCAACGTCCGCGCGGGCTGCAGCGTGATGCTGAGCCAATGGCTGACGCATCGCCATCCCGATTTTTGGGAGAATCCCGAGCGCTTCGATCCCGAACGCTTTTCTCCCGAGCGATCCGCCAATCGTCCGCACTACGCATACTTCCCGTTCGGGGGCGGCCCGCGCCAGTGCATCGGAAACGTCTTTGCACTTACCGAGGCGAATTTGATCCTGGCCGCCGTGGCGCAGAAGTATCGCCTGCGCATGGTCCCGGGGCATCGCGTCGCGCTGCAACCCCTGATCACGCTGCGCCCGCGCTACGGTTTGAAGATGCGGCTGGAACCGGTTCGGGCCTGAAGGAGGCTGCGCAACCAGATGTCGCGACCCGAGGTCAGCAAAGAGCGCCGCAGCCAGATCCTCGATGCGGCCGAGAAGGTATTCGCGCGCAATGGGTTTGCGCAGTCGCGGATGGAACAGATCGTCGCGGAGTCGCAGCTCAGCAAAGGCGCAATCTATTGGTACTTCAGGAGCAAGGACGAAATTATCGACGCGTCGCTGTCGCGCATATTCGAGCGCTTGCTGCACGACATCGCGGAGCAGATCGAATCACAGCGCCCCGTCGTCGAGCGCATCATGACGGTCGCGCGACGCGCCACCGAACAGATTCGCAACGCCCGCCAGCTCGCGGGTGTGGAGCTGGAGGCGTACGCGATGGCGGCGCGCAGTCGCTCGATACGCCGGCTGGTGCGCGGCTACTTCGACGCGTGCGTCGACGCCTTCGCCATGCTGATCGCGGACGGAATCGACAAGCGCGAGTTGCGTCCCGTTGATCCGCGCAAGCTTGCAATCACCGGCGTTGCGCTGTTCGAGGGCCTGACGCTGCTGTGGGTGGTGCGCCCGGACCTGGATTTCGAGGAAGTCCTGAACGACGCCGCGGGCCTGATGCTGGCGCCGCTGGTCACATCCCCCGCGCTCCACACACGAACGCGCGAAACGCAGGTCAGGCAAGCGCGAAAGGCAAGCCGGGCAAACGCGAAACGCAAGTCAGATTAGGAGCGTGACAATGTCGCACCATCGAATCGCAACGGCATTGATGCTGGCGTTCGCGCTCTGCAGCGTCGAGGCGGGAGTAGCGAATGCCGTAGTCAAACCCGGAGACATCATCACGGCACGCGACGCATGGAAAGTTGTCGATTTGGTCAGTCCGGGAAACTGGTACCTGGTCCAGCAGGGCATGGTGATGAAAATCGTGCCAACCGGCAACCTCGAATGGCCGCCGCCGTACACGGCAGCGACCGAGAAATACTCATCGCAGGTGTCGTTATCTCCCAGCGGTGAGATCGGGAACTACCGCGCCGGCCTTCCTTTCCCTCTGATCGATCCCAATGACCCCCAGGCCGCCAACAAGATCATTTGGGACTTTGAATTCCGCCCGCTTTACACCGACGATCTCGACGTTCGCAACGTCGAAATATCGAGCCACCGGCCGGACTCGGCGGATGCGATCGAGGATTTCGTCGTGGGCCATCTCGGTTTCTATAAAAACGTCGGGCGCATCGAGGTCGCGCCGGTACCACGCGATAACGATCTCTATGAAACCGGGCTCGCCTATAGGGCAGGAGTCTTTCCGATTCTCGATCCGCCGGAATTGCGCGGCGCCGGTCTAATCAGACAGGGGTCGGTTCTGCCCGGTGTGGAAGATGGCGCGTGGGTATATAGCCCCACCACCCGAAGGCTGAGGCGTCTGCCGGCGACGGAACTCGCGGATTCGTTGGCAGTGCCCACTGATGCCTCGACGCTGGACCCCGACAGTATGTTTGGCTTTGCGGCGAAACCGGATGATTACAATTACCGCCTGCTCGGCGAGAAAAACATGCTCGCGAGCGTGGAGGCGCAGAACATTCCCGCCGTACCGTGCGCGAATGATGGCGGTCGCTCAATTTGTCCCGAGAACTGGGAGATGCGGCATCTGTACGTAATCGAGGCCACCATCAAGCCGCGCACGTCGTTGGGCGGACAAGTGGAAATTCCCAAGCGCATTCTCTACATCGATTCGGAGGGCTGGTTTATCACGGCCGCCGACCTGTTCAACCCCAACGGGGAGTTGTGGAAAACGATCGCGACCTTCAATGCTTACCGCGACCGGTCCAGCCCCGGTGCTCGTGTCGCGATTTGGCCATTCAAGCGAATGTTCCAGACTGCGATGGTCGATGAAGACCTCACCAGCGGCTTTTCAACCACGGTCTTCTCGCCGCGAACCGACGGCGATAGCGAATGCTGGTACATCAACAGCGGCGCGGTTGACGAGGCGTTTTTCACGATGGGGAACATGGTTCAGATGGGTCGTTGAAACGGCGAATTCCGACTGAGTGGATTGGACCGCATTCTCGGGCGTCGTGTGACCGCCCGCGGCAGAACTGGTCCGTTGCGGCGCGCTGGAAAGCCCTTTGGACTTAAAACCGGCCTCAAAGTTCGCGTTTGTAAACAGCTGGTGTTGGTGCTAGCCGTAAGCGCGACTCAAAATGGGAATTGCGGCTAAGATTTGCAGAGATCGTTTTGATCGCTCTTCTCAAATCCCTCATACAATTGCAGCCATGAAAACCATGAACCTGGAATACGCTGGAAAATTCGTCATGCACGCGAGATCAACCCTGTTAATCCTCTCTTAGATGGATTCCGTGTGAAAGATTCCTTTGTGTATCGCACTGCTCGCGGCCTGACAGTACCCTTCATCACGGTGATTTGCGTGCTGCTGGCCGGTGTCGGGTTGGCTCGGGCCGGCAAATCGGCGCAGGTCGAGGCAGGATTTGTGGGCGTCCCGCCGCCGAACTTTCAGAATGTTATCCTCAATGTTAAGTCGGTTCGCATCAATGCCCGTGTGGGCGCGGCCCCCGGCAATGCCGGATGGCAAGACATCCCGGCGCCTTCGGGGATCGGAGCCACTGGGCCGAGCGCGTACCTGCAGATCGATCTCAACGCTTGGCAGAACCTACCCCAGCTCTTCAACACCGCTGGCGTGAAGCCCGGCACCTACAGAGTTGCCGAGCTCCTCCTCGATCCGACCAATCCCGGCACCTTGGTCCCCGACTGTCCGCTGGCGCCGCCGCTCGCCAGCGCCAACGACGGATGCGTCAATTACCCCATCCATTTGGCTGCCGGCACCAACGTCATCACCGTGACGAACACCGGTCCCGGCGGGCTGATCGAGGCGGTAAGTGGGCAACTGACGCCGTTGTTCCTTCAGGCGTCGATGGTAATCAATCAGGCCCCTACGGTACCCGGCGGTGCTTACACAGTAACCGTCTCGCTTGCGACACTTCCAAATCCCATGCTGGGCACGGTTACAGGGTCGGTAAATATCAACCCAGGTATGGGTTCGGGGAAGTCGCCGTCGGGAAAGGTCAGCAAGTTGGCGGTGACAGCCGAAACGATCGGAACCAATACCCCTATCGCGAGCACTCCGGTCAAAAACGGGCGGTATACGCTGACACTTCCGGCAGCCTTCACTTTCGGAACGCTCTATGACCTCGCGGTGAATGGCGGAGCAGATACTTACGCCGCGGAGCGGCTACTGCCGCTATACCAGGGCACATCGATAGTTGCTGATTTCAGCGGGTCAAATAGCCTCATCGGGAGCCAGACGCTTGGCAATATCACGGGGACGATCAGCGACAATTGCGTCGCCACAAAGCGCATTGCCGGTGCGACGCTGCAGTTGCTGATTCCGCCCGATAACAACCTGACGGCTAACTGCTTCAACCCAACGACCGCCGGCCAATGCGTCGCAGTCGCGACTGCGACTACCGGCAACACAGGCTACTTCCCGCTGCCGGGAACGCCCACCATTCCCGCCGAGTTCAAAAACGTTCCGGTGCAATCGAAATCTTTACCTAACAAGGGCGCCTATGCCATGGAGATCACCGCGCCGGGCTACGATCCTTTATTCGTCCAGGCAATCCCTAGCGGCGGCAAGAAAGGCGGCACTTGCGCTCCTATCGGCAGCACTACTTTCGGCGCGTGCGACCTCGCGCTGAACACGGGATACATCAGCGGTAGCATCCAGATAGAACCGCCATATCCGGGGCAGACCACTTCGGTCCAGGTATTTGCCGAGGACACCGGAACCAGAAATCTTGAAAGCGCGCTCCCAATGCCGATTACCGTCACGAGCTCGAACCCCGGCACGGTCGGCTTTACGCTGAATGTCCCGACCTCGGCTGTCGTTCCCGCCTTCGATTTGTTCGCGACGACGATCGATCTCTATCAGGGTGCCACCGATCCGTATCAGGGCCACACCGTCGTGGTGCTGTCAGACGTTACGGCGCCGGCGCCACCATCCGCGCCGGGAGCGTGCAGCACCGTGACGGCGAATTTTCCCGACGACCAAACGATCACCTGCGTCGGTCACGGCAGCGTGACCGGCACTGTCGCCAACGCCAACCTCGGCACCTCGGTGGTCCTGTCGAAACAAGATACGGTATCGGGCGATTTCGTGCAGATAACGAATACTCTCGTGCAGAATCAGTTGCCAAATTCGAGCCCGAGCAACAATTTTTCCTTCTGCGCTCCCGCCGACATTTATCAGCTGCAAAAGTTCCAGCTCCCGACACCCGACCCCGACGTGACGCCGATATCGTCGCCTACACCCGGACCTGAGGGCAGCCCCACGACAGTCACGATTCTGCCGCCTCCGCCAGCCGGTGGCCCGAGTCCGACACCTACGCCGGCAATCAAGTGCCCAACCACCTGCGAGAATCCCGACGGCACATGCCCCGGCATCTGCAACAACGCGATCGTGCCGCTGCCGTGATCGCGATGACCAACCGGGCGATGCGGTATCTCATGTGAACCTTGCGGAGCCGGATGCGTGCGCCGAGCCGAACGCCGAATTGCCGGTGCCATAGGCTGACGGGTCCGTAGTCGCCGAGTAATTCCGACTGAGTGGATTGGGCGGCGTTACGCAGTCAAGGAGTGAAAGCGTTAGAGGCTGGCGGCGAACTGCTCGATTACGCGCGCGACCGCCTCGGGCCTCTCGAGGATCACATGATGATGCGCGTCGGCGATCGTCACCACCCGCACCTTCGGATTCGCCGCGCGCGCATGCTCGGCGCCCTCGGCGGTCATGATGCGACTGTGTCCGGCACGCACCAGCATCATGGGAATCGTGATTTCCCTGATGACATCGAGCACCACCATCCCGTCCCCGCCGAAAAAACATTCGCGATCGAACTTGAGCGTCCATCGCCCTTCATCGGTGCGCGCCAGGCTCTTTTCGGCGATCTCATGAAGGACATCGGCGGTGACTGCGCCCTCCTTGGGTATCAGCCGAAAGCGCGCCCTGGCGGTTGCGAGATCGGGATAGGTCACCACCGGCAGTGACTTCAGCCGCTGGAGATATCGATCGCGCCCGCGAGTCGAGGTGACCGGGATGTCGATAGCGATCGCGCCGCGCGCGCTCTCCGGATGAGCCCGCGCGAACGCCAGCACGTTCATCCCGCCCATGCTGTGACCGACGACCACGGGCTTTTCCGCATTCGCCGTCGCGTGCGCGACAAACCTCGCGAGGTCGTTTGCGTAATCGATCGGCGAGTACGCCGCCGGCCGTGCCCATTGGCTGTCGCCGTGGCCGCGCTGGTCAAGCGCGAGCAGCCGGTACTCCGCCGCAATCACGCGCGCCAGCGGTTCCCACCACCACGCATTGGCAGTGTTGCCGTGCAGCAGGATGACAGTACGCGGCGCGTGCGGATTCCACTCCAGGTAATGGAGCCGCGGAGAGCCTTCGAGCAGATGGCTGCGCGGGGCCGTCATTTCAAGCCGTCCACAAAATGACGGACTACTTCGATTAGCGCCTCGGGATTGTCGAGCATGACGTGATGATACGAATCATCGACCTCCACCAGCCGCCCGTTCGCAAGCTGCCCGGCCATTTTTTTTGCGAGCTCGCGATCCAGCAACGGACTCTTTGTGATCTTCACGATCAACGCGGGGCATTCAATGCGATGCAACGAGTTCCACACCCGCGACGGTTCGCGGATCATCGTGCGCCGATCGAGCTTGTGGGTCCATCCGCCGTCGGCGTGCTGCTTGAAGCTGCGGCGCGCGACGTGCTCGAGGATTTCCTTCTTCGCCAGCGTCTCGCGCGGCAGGACCCTGAAATGCCCAGCCGCCTCGTCGAGCGATTCGAATCGGCGCGCCGGCTTTTCCGCGATCGACTGCAGGAATTCGAGCGCCCGCTCCGGGTAGTCGGGCGGAGGATCGATCGCCACCATCGCGCGCAATCTTTCGCCATGCTCGACCGCGTATGCGAGCACGTTATGCGCGCCCATCGAGTGACCGACCAGGATCGGCGCGCCGAATCCCCACTGGTCGATCACCTGGTCCAAATCCGACACGTAATGACGCGAGCCATACGCCCATTCATCGGCCCAATCGCTTTCGCCATGCCCGCGTTGATCGAGTGCCAGCACGTGAAAATCGCCGACGAAGGCCGGCGCGACAAAGTCCCACCAATGCGCGTGGGCGGAACCGCCATGCAGAAACAGGATCGGCGGCTTGCCCTCGCCGCCGTAATCAAGGCAATTCAGCGCGAGCCCGTTGGCTACGAAACGATGCGCCTTCATCGCTCCACCGGAATTTCTTTTCTCATCTCGAAGCCGCCGCCATCCGCGCAAACATGATACCTTTGCAGCGCTCGCCTTTCATGCCACCATTTAGCTGCCAGTTCATACCTGAAGCCATGCGAGATCGAACCGCGCTAAAACCACTGACTCTGGTCGCCGCACTGATGCTTGCGCTCGCGTCCTTTTCTTTCCCGGCGCGCGCGCAGGAGGCCAACGCGGCCAAGGCCCGCGGGCTGGTCGATGCCGCAATCAAAATGACCGACAGCGACGCCGCCGTAAAGCTGCTCTGGCAGGCCACCGAAATCGATCCCACGCTCGACGACGCCTACGTTTATCTCGGGGTCTACTACAACTCGCGCTCCGACTTCGCCAACGTCGTCAAGGTTTATCAAAAGCTCATCAAGTATCAGCCCAATCAGGTCAGCGCCTATCTGAATATCGGCGAAGCGTACATGTCGTTCTCCCCGCCCAAGACCGACGACGCGCTGATCTATTATCGCAAGGGGTACGCGCTCGAACCCAGGAACACTTTCGCCGCGCTCAGAATCGGGGAATTACTCGCGCAGACCGGCCAGCGTGACGAAGCGCTCAAGTATCTCAGAATTGCGCTCGCCGACAGCGCGAGAAATCCCACCGTCGCGTCGGAAGCTGAAAAAGCTCTCAAGCAGATGGGCGCGCTTTGACAGGCGCGCGCGTACGGCCGAAGTTCATTTCGTCGATGCGATAAACTCGTGGATCAAGTCGGCGATCTCGTCGGGCTTATCCTCCTGCAAAAAGTGGCCTGCTTCAGCGATAGTCACATGCTTTTGCCCCTTGGCCCCCGGAACCCGCTGCTGGAAGACGAACTCGCCTCCCTTTGTAATCGGATCCGAATCGCTGAACGCGGTCAGAAACGGCTTGGTGAACCGCTCCAGAACTTTCCACGCCGCCTGGTTCTCGGCGACCGAGCCGTGCTGCGGCGTAATCGGGACCAGCGCCGGAAAGCGGCGCGCACCGGCCTTGAACGATTCGTCCGGGAAAGGCGCGTCGTAGGCGGCCTGTTCGGCTTCGCTCAGGGCGCGGCGGCATCCCATGCCCACAATCTGTCCGATCGGCAGGACGGGTGCGCTCTGGCTGAACTCGAGCCAACTCTTGAACCCTTCGCTGAATCCCTCGCCGGTCGGCAGCCCGGTATTGGCGACCACCACGCGCGCGAATCTTCCTGGAAACGCGGCCACCAGCCGAAGCCCGATCAGGCCGCCCCAGTCCTGGCAGAAGAGCGTAATCTCTGACAGGCGCGTGGCCGCCAGCCAATCGCTCATCCATCGCACGTGCCGTTCGAAGGTGTAATCGGATTGATCGGCCGGCTTGTCCGAACGGCCGAATCCCGGCAAGTCCGGCGCGACCACGCGATGGCCGCGCGCGGCGAGACTCTTGATTATCCGCCGATAGAGGAACGACCACGACGGCTCGCCATGCATGAGCAGCACGGGACTGGCGGTGGGCGGACCTTCGTCGAGATAGTGGATTCGCAGCGCGGTCCCGTCGGGGTCCGTGACTTCGCAATAATGCGCGGTGAATGCAAAGTCGGGAAGATTGGCGAATCGCGCGTCGGGAGTTCTCAAGATCTTCAAAGGATGCCTCGCTCGGAATCAGAGTTGTCGTTCGTCGATATATTGACACTATGAATGTCATTATATCGCGAGTGCGTCAACCATGATGCTCCGCCCGCGCTGAAACAGAAACACCTCTTCGTCTATGTTGAAACGGCCGCTTTGACGAGACCTCAGATCGCTGGCCGATCGGGTCTCTATGAAGGGCTAAATGCGCCCGCGCTTAATTCTGCGGGACCGGCGGGGGCTCCGGAGGCGCGCCCTCTTCGGGCGGCATGTGATCGCCACCGTCGCCGCCGCCGTGGCCGCGATGCGCCCACGATTGCGTGAAGTCGCGATCGAATATCTTCTGCTGCTCGGGCGTCAGCACGCCACGAACCTGGCCGAGTCCATCCCAGAACAGCTCATGGCGCCGATGCTCAAAATCCTGCCGCGCCTGCGTCACTTTGAACCGCGTATCGCGCAGGATGTCGCCGACGCGATCGCGTTGCGCCGGTGTCAGGTTGAGTTCGTGATTCATCCGCTCGATCAACCCGCCTCCCGGCACCCGCAAGTAACGATACCGATACGCCAGCGTGCTGAGTGCGAAACCGATCAGAAGGCACGAAACCCCCACCAGCAAGCCGAGCAGGAAATTCGACTTAGCTGGCAAGGTCGCTCTCTGTCATCGGCATCTCGGGCGCCAATGGATCGCCTGCGGTTTCGGAATTCATACTCGTCTCGGGCACCGATAGCGCCTCGCCCAAAGATTCATTCGGCGCCCGCGTCGAAAGATACGCCGCGCTCGTCGCGAATACAAAGATCGCCGCCGCCGCCGACATCGCCAGCCATCGATTCGGCTGCCGCGACAGCGCAACCTCGCGCGATACCGACGCGAATCGCCGCGGCCTGTCCGCCAGCGAGAACTCGCGCCGCGCCGGCCGCGATACGCGAGCCGCATCCGGTTCTGTCTTGCCATGCAGCACCGGCGCCGTCAGCGCGAAGACGCGAAACGCATGATCGCACTTCTCGCATTCCTTCAGATGCGCCAGCAACTCGGCCCGCCGCTCGGCCGTCGCGGTCTTGCGCCATAGCGCGGAAAATTCCTGTCGTGCTTCAAAACAATTCATGATTGTAACCTGTTGCGTCCCGCCGCCAGCATCCGCTCCGCCTGCTTGCGCAGCGCCTGCCGGGCGCGGAACGCGCGAATTTTTACCTTTGCCTCACTCCATCCAAGCGTCTCGGCAATTTCGCTGACGCTCAGATCTTCACTTTCCTTGAGCACCATCACCATCCGGTCCTCGGGCTTGAGCGTGTCGAGCAGGCGATGCGCCAAATCGTAAGCTTCGCGCCGCTCTTCGGCCTCACCGACGATATCCTCCGGCGACGCGACGTTCGCCGTCTGCATCCATTGCACTTCCGGCGCGCTGAAGTCTCCGACCAGTTCCTCGGGACGCCGCCGCCGCCGGCGCAACTCGTCGTAACAAAGATTCACCACGATCGCGCGCAGCCATCCGCCAAACGGCATCTCGGCCCGATACGTCGCCAGCGCGGTGTAAGCTCGGATGAAACTTTCCTGCGCGATATCCCGCGCCATCTCCTCGTCCGAAAAAAACCGCCGGCATAAACGCTCCACTCGCGGCCGATGCCGCCCTGCGAGCTCCGTGAAGGCGCCGCTATCCCCGCCGAGGACTTCGGCTATCAGTTCCTCGTCGGGTTTGGCGCTCAATCTCGACCCTGCCCTGCTACGCGCCGAGACACCCAACATAACCGTTTATTAATAC
Organism: Binatus sp. (SeqCode); assembly: GCF_050013435.1. Lineage (GTDB taxonomy): Bacteria > Desulfobacterota > Binatia > Binatales > Binataceae > Binatus. Next base: position 24,594 of record NZ_JBEKFG010000042.1, read on the forward strand.
GCATTATCCCGCCGATGGTTACATGGTTTTGGGCCGATTCTGCAACCCAAACCGGGTCCGCAGGGACCGCCCCATGCACCTTTCGCAGGTAGGATAACAGGCGGCGCACAAAAGCCCGAAACCCAAACCGCGTTTGAAGGGGCCAGCCACGGGAAGCAGCCGCTGTGCGCGTGCCTTTCAATCGCCCAGCGCTTACCATCTCCGCTCGGCTCGCGTAAATTCGCGGTGTCACGCGCGGAGGTTCCAATGGCAGCGGAGCGCAAGGGTGGGATCGAGATCTTCAAGCTGGCCGGCATCCAGGTCGCCATCGACTATTCCTGGCTGGTCATCTTCGCGCTGATCCTGTGGTCACTGGCCTCGGGATATTTCCCCAAGGAGTATCCCGGCTACTCTACCAGCAGTTACTGGCTGGTGGGACTGGTCGCGACCATCCTGTTCTTTGGCTCGGTGCTCGCCCACGAGCTGTGCCACGCAGCGATGGGCAACCGGCTCGGCGAGGGCGTCCACCGGATCACGCTGTTCATCTTCGGCGGGATGGCGGAACTGGAGCACGAGCCCAAAAGCGGGATCGATGAGCTCAAGATCGCCGCGGTGGGTCCGCTCAGCTCGATCGTGATGGCGGGAATCTTCTGGCTGATCGCGCTGGGGATCCCCGCGGCCGGGGCGACGGCGCTGTGGAAAGCGGTCTTCTCCTATCTCGCCTTCATCAATCTCGCGCTCGCCCTGTTCAACCTGCTGCCCGGATTTCCGCTCGACGGAGGACGGATGCTGCGCGCCGCGTTGTGGATGCGATGGGGCGATCTGCGTCGCGCGACGGCAGCGGCGGCCGATTGGGGCAATACTATCGCGTGGGGCATGATCGCGTTCGGCGCGATGGAGATCTTCGGGGGCGCGCTGGTCGGCGGGATGTGGCTGATATTCATCGGCCTGTTCCTGCGCAGCGCCGCGTCGTCGGGCTACCAGAGCATGATCGTCGAGCAGGCGCTGTCCGGCACGCACGTATGCGAGATCATGGTGCGCGATCCGATCGTGCTCGGCCCCGATGAAACCGTAGCCGGCGCCATCGAGAACTATTTCCTGCGCTACGGTTTCGGCGGCTTCCCCATCGCGGCGGATGGAAAAGTGCTCGGCGTGGTGACGCTTGCGCAGGTGCGCGAATGTCCCGCGTCCGAGCGCGCGACCAAGCGCATCGGCCAGGTTATGCGGCCCGCCGATGGGACAATCGAGATAGCGCCCAGCGCCGGCGTCATCGATGCGATCCGGCAGATGGTGGCGGCAGATATCGGACGGCTGCTGGTCGTCGATCAGGGTGTCCTGGTCGGGCTCATCACGCGTACCGGCGTAACCCGCTACGTGCACGCCAAAACGCTGCTCTCATCCCCCGCCAGCACGGCCGCCTAACCAGCCCGCTCTGTCAGGCTCGCGCCGCCGCCGAGAGCGTCGGCGGCGGGGGCGGCCGCGGGCCAACGAAATTCGACTTGACGCCTGTCGCGCGACAGGCGATGATACTTCGGGATGGGCATTCGTTCGATTCGGCATCGAGGTTTGAGGCGGCTGTACAGAAGCGGAGACAGCCGGGATCTTCCAGCGGCCCTGGTTGAGAAAATTTCCGACATTCTGCTGGCGATCGATGAGGCAGCACACCCGGATGAAGTTGGATTATTCCCAGGCTGGCGGTTGCATCCGCTGAAGGGGGATCTGAAGGGGTTTTGGAGCGTGACTGTGAGCGGAAACTGGCGGGTGATCTTCCGGCTTGAGGCAGGTGACGCATTCGATCTTGATTTTGTTGATTATCATTGAAGGAGGCGTTGGAAATTATGGCGATGAAGAATCCGCCGCATGTCGGCGGTTTAATCCGCCGCGAGGTGATCGAGCCGCTCGGACTGACAGTGACCGAGGCCGCGAAGGTCCTCGGTGTCGGGCGGCAGGCGCTTTCGAGCCTGCTGAACGGGAAAGCGGCTCTTACCAGTGAGATGGGCCTGAGGGTCGAGAAGGCGTTTGGGCCGAAGATGGAACACCTGATGCGAATGCAGCTGGCTTTCGATTTGGCTCAGGCGCGCAGAGCGGAGCACGCGATCCGCGTAAAGCGATATGTTCACGCCAAAACGCTGCTCTCATCCGCTGCCACCACGGCCGCCTAACCAGCCCGCGCGACGGCGGTCTTAATTCCGTCATCCCGAGCAAAGTCTCTTCTTTGTGTCATCCTGAGCGCAGCGAAGGAACCCGGATCTTTTTCTCCGGATTACCTCGCCCCAGTTAGGATCTTGCGTTCCGCGCCACTTCTCCTCCCTCGGAGGGGACCATTGAAAAACCCGCCTCTCTGATACCTCGCCCGTTCTTTTCACGGGAGAGGAGGCCGGTCGCTTGGCGGCCGGTAGGTGAGGGTTCTGCGCGTCATCGTGGCGACACGGCACGGATAAAAAAAGACCTCGAAAAAAATACCTCTGTTTGGCGCGACACTTCGCCGACACAAGCGCCGAATCATCCGCGCGGATGCGCGATGATTTTGGCGTTACCAGTTCGGCTATCTGGTGCTGGGCAAAAATTCGGGGCGATGTCGGCGATCCCTGCGAGATGTCGCGCGGTAGGGCGGGCTCGGGTTGACCTCGCAGCGGTCAGCGCTTCGTGCGCTGGCCGGGTGGCAAGGGGATGCTCCAGCCCGGCTTCAGGTTGTCGACTTCCGCTTCCCACCGCTGGAGGATCCGTTTCTTCTCTGCGAGTGCTCTTGCGATTTTGCTTGGATCTATTCCCTGCCTTTTCAACTTCGCCTCCTCCGCGCGAATCTTAGCCCTGCGGCTCTTTATCCGGGCGCGCCAGACGCGCACTGTCTCGCGTTCAATCGCAAGGCGTATACGTTCTACTAGCTGCTTTCCCCAAGAAGTCGGCACATTCAGCGGAATATCCACTCCGATTTCCGGATCTAACCAAAAGAACCTCCGTCCAGTTTGCTCAAGACCCACTCGAACGCCCTGAATAGCCACAATGAGCGCCTGTAGAGCGTCGACCCCGAAGGTCTTCCGTACTTTGGATTTGTTGACGCCCTCGATCAAAAATGTGCACTCCCAATCACCGTGCTTAGACAGCGGATCGGGCCGTGGCAGACCAATCGAAACTACAATCTTCCGTCCGACAACGCCTTGCTCCGCGAGTATTCGGCGCGCGATAACTGGGCCGAGATCTAATCGTCTCGGATTGCCATTCAGCACTCTCCGCGGGGGACGCTTCAGCCGAGTCATAATCCCTGTTCGTCGTCTTCTCCGTGGTCGGATTCGGAAATACCGTGTAACATCCAGTCCTCGCAAAATAAAGTGTCTTTTTGTGTCTGAGGCGAGCAAATCCGATACGATGCGAGGGCTCCCCGATTTGGTAAACCCCTGCTTTTCCCGATACGATCCGATGCGGACAACATCACGAAACCTCATCGAGGTTTCGCGCGTCCCTTTGTGTTTTTCCTCACCCGGGTGCAGGGGCTGGCCCCTGCCGGGGGGAGGCCGGCGCAGGCCAGATCAGACGGCGTGTCCAGGTCGAGATTGATTCCCGGATCGTCCAGGTCAACGTAGGTCACCCGCGACCCATCGGCATTCACCACGTAACGCGCGCCCTGCTCTTCCGGCGCTGACATAAGCTCGCCGAACATTGCGCGATCGAAAATCACCGGATGGCCCCGGCGGCCATCGTGGCGCGCAATCACAATCGGCTTGCCCGTTCGATTGTACGAATCGACTACGGCTCGAAATGTTTCGACCCGGACCATCGGATGGTCCCCGAGATGCACAATCACGCCCGCCGAGTCCGGTTGAACGACACCGAGTCCGACCTTCAACGACGACAGTTGCCCGCGCGAATAGTTCGGATTCTCGGCGATCGCGATGCGCTTGTCGCGCGGAATCGCGGCCCGCACGCGCTCGCGATGCGCCCCGATCACAATCACGAGCCGCGGCACCACCGCGAGCATCGTCTCCGCGATCTGCTCGATAAAGGTTCGGCCGCCGATCTCGAGCAGCGGCTTCGGATAGCCCATCCGGCGCGACTCGCCCGCCGCCAGGATGATTCCTTCCAGATGCTGCTTCATCGTGTCGATTTCAGGGGCCGGGGGCCGCATCGATGCGAGCTACTTCGAGCGTTTGAGGATGCCGGAACGCACGCCGAGCGTGAAATCGTCGCGCTCGCCGGTGCGGCGCTCGCGAATAATCTCCGCGATGATCGAGATCGCAATCTCCTCCGGCGTCTCGCCGCCAATCGCGACGCCGAGCGGCGCATGAACGTCGCCGAGCCGCTCGATCGGAACTCCGCTCTGGCCGATTCTCTCGAGCGTGGCCTTCACCCGGCGGCGCGAACCGATCAACCCGACGAATCCGGACGGCTGCATCAGCGCCGCGCGCACAACTTCCTCGTCGAAAGAATGACCGCGCGTGACGGAAACCAAGTAGCAGTGGCCGTCGAGCGCGAGCGAGTCGATCGCGGCCTTGAAAGGCTTGACGATAATTTCGTCGGCATCCGGGAACCGCTCACGGTTCGCAAACGATGCGCGGTCGTCGATCACCGTGACGTGAAACCCGAGCATCGCTCCAAGCACGCACAACGGCGCCGCGATATGGCCCGCGCCGACGATTATCAGCCGCTGCGCACCAACGATCGGATCGACGAACAGCCGCACGCCGCCTTTGGGCTCGACATGCGTGACAGGATGCAGCCCGCCGGCGCTATCGACTTCGAGCAATGCGGGAATCGCCTCGGCCGTTCGCTCGATGATTTGTGCGAATTGCGCCGCGGGCAGATCGATCGGTCCCGCATCGCGCGCGCCCGCATCGCGGGGATCGATAAACGTCCGCGAGCCGGCCGGCATTTCGCTTCGCGAACCCGCATCGACCACCGTTATCAGTGCGCCGGAAGCACTGCGGCTGGCGGCGGCGGCCAGCTTGCGCGCGATTGGCAAGTCGCGGGCCGGGGACCACAGATCGACGAAGACGTCCATCACTCCGCCGCAGGTGCCGATCTCGGGCTGGTCGAAATCGCCGGTGAGATCGACTTCCGCAAGCCGCGCGCCGCTTTCGCTGCCTTCTTCAAGTAATACACGAGCTTTTCGAAAAACCTCGGCTTCGCCGCATCCACCGCCGATGGTGCCGAACTGGCCGTCCTGGCGGACGATCATCTTGGCGCCGACTTCACGCGGCGTAGAGCCGCGAACGTTCACCACCGTTGCCAGTGCGAATGGTTGCCCGCGCTCCAGCGTGCGCAACGCCTCAGCCCAGATTTGATCCGAACCACTCATTTGGGGACCCGCGATTAGAACTTACCAGAACCCGCACTCGCGATGAATGCGGTCGCCGGTGTCAGTGGGAGATCTCGCGCAGATGGCGGAGGATCTCGCGGGCGCGCAGCAGGCTGTCCTCGGCGGATTTGTAATCGCCGGATTTGATTGCCGCCTCGCCGTTCTGTTCCAACTGGTTCGCGTCGAAGAGCTGCTTGCGCTCGACGGGATCGGTAGGTCCGCTGTCGCGCACGTGCGCGAGTTCGAGCGACACCTGGCGCTCCATCTCGACCAGATCCGGAGGCGGAGAAGCGGCCAGCGCCGGGCAGGTATCAACTAAAGTTGCAATTGCGGCAATCGCCGCGAAAAGTCGCGCGCCCGTCCTCATCGAGACTGAATTGTTATGGAATCGATCGAGGATTTCCAGCGGTGGTAAGCCAGGAGGGGTGACCCCTGCATCCAGCATTAAGGCCGCGCGGCCGGCGCGACGGGCGCCGCGAGTGGCTAAGGGGGTGCTTCCGCCACCGTGCATGAAATGCTGCCGTCCGGACCCGGAGCCTGGGTGCATGTGCACAGACACTGATTGATATCCGGAGGTGGCGGTCCGTCGAGCTGTAGCGCAAGGAGTTCCGGGACTCCGGTTGCGGCTCCAACGGAGAGGGTGGCTCCGTTAGCGGTGGGGTTGGGCACGCTGCAGGATGCACAGGCGCTTGCGTCACATCTGCTTCCTGTGGGCGCCGTCGGATGGTACGGGCCGAACACCTGATATCCGAGGCTATTCGAGCTGCCGGGCGTCGAGCCGGATGAGATCGGGCAGGAGCAAATGATCTCATCATCGTCGAGCCGGCCGGCGAAGCCCGGGAAGCTTTGACCCCTGCTGCTCTTGAAGCAAATGCCACCGTCACATTGGCCATAAGCCACCGGCGCGATCACGCCACTCCCCGCGTTGGCCGATCCAGGGCAGGTGTAGACGGCCGCGGGACCACCCTTCGTCACATCATCGGGGAGGCTGAAGGTGCTCACCATATAACCATTCGTCTTGCCCTGCCGGTTCACATCACAGACATTTTGCTCGCCGACGGGGCTTGAGTAGCTGAGCTGGAGACTGATGCTGTCACCGAGCAAGATATCGCACTTGCAATAAGCGACTCCGTCATAAACGAAGCAACTCGCCGC
>NZ_JBEKFG010000043.1:0-30257 GCF_050013435.1 Binatus sp. (SeqCode)
CCGGGCCAGTCGTTGTCTCGTGCGCTTGTGGATTGGCGGGATTGGCGAATTGGTTGATGAAGAGCGCGCCGGGCGTACGCGCAGTGATGGCCTCGGCGAGGTCTTGATAATAGTCGGGATGGCCGCGGCCGACGTCCGAGCGCGTGAGCACCACTTCGGCGCCCATCGCCTTGCAGTGCAAAATTTTCTCGCGCGCCATCTTGTCGGGCACGACGAGCACGATGCGGTAGCCCTTGCGCCCCCCGACTAGAGCGAGACCAAGGCCTGTATTGCCGGCTGTCGCCTCAACAATGGTGCCGCCGGCCTTTAGCCGGCCGTCGGCTTCCGCCGCCTCGATCATGACGCGTGCCGGGCGGTCCTTGATGGAGCCCGACGGATTGGCGCTCTCAAGCTTTAGGAACAGTCGACTCACGCCGCAGTCGAATTTGGTGACTTCGATGAGCGGCGTTTCGCCAATGAGATCGAGAACGGAGGCCATGAAGCACTATAATCCATCATGGCCCGTCCGTTCGACTAACCCCTTGGTGACCCGCTGCGGTGAGCGACGAAAGCAGGGAACCGTCCCAGCTATCCGAAATGCCTCCAGGTCAATGTTTGGAAACCAAGCCAGGGTCGAAAGAAGGGATGCTAGCGTCGATCTTGGCACCCCAGCATTCTCTCTCACCCCGCGATAAAATCCGCTAGAAGGAGAAACACTGCGGTCTCTAGAGGGCATTTACGAGGGACAACTAAAGCAAAAGATGATGGGTTTACGCGCGCGCGAGGTCGCGAGCCGCACGTCATCACCCGCGCGAGCTGCTGGGCTTGGACAACCGCCCAATCGACACAGCACCGAGTCTCGCGGTGAAAGCTCTGTCCTCGGACCGATCGGGCTGCCGGCTCAAAAGATGGTGTGGGCCTGGATCGTCGCTTCGCCCATCCTCACGAGCCGATCATCGAGTCCCTTCCGGCCCATACTCTGTGCCGTGACGCGCGCGCCTTCGAGCAGCAAGAACAGTTCGTCCGCTAGCATTTCGGGTTCGGCGAGCGAGGCCGCGGCGCATAGCTGAACGAGGCGCTCGCGTTGCGCGGTCTTGAACGCTTCGATCACCCGCCGCGCCGGATGGTCTTTCTCAGGGAGCTCGACGGCGGCATTCGCCAATGCGCAGCCGCGCTCGTCCCCGTTAGCCACGTGGGCGGCCATGTTCTTAAGCCAGGCACGCAGCTGTGCGGACGGCTCTCCCGGATGGTCGGCCTCGAGCCGGTCCCAGGACGCCTTGGCCTTTTCGGCCAGGCGTTGGAGGTACTCGGCAACCAGCTCGTCCTTCGAAGAAAAGTGCCGGTAGAGGGTCATTTTGTTCGTTTCGGCAGCTTCGGCAACCGCGTCGACCCCCACGGCGCGGATGCCGTGGCGATAAAAAAGCTCGGAAGCGGCGGACAAGATCCGCTCGCGTGGTGAAATTCGCTCGACTTTATCGGCACTTATTCGTTTTTCTGCTGTGCTCATTGTTTTCCCCCTTGACAAGGGTGTTACCGGTCAGTACCTTACCAAATGTAGTGTTACCGGTCAGTATCACAAGGCCAACAGGAAGTCACGTTGTTTCTCGGCCCCCTGAACGGACCTGACCGAACAGAGGTCACCATCATGAAGTGCAAAATACTCCGGGGGCTAAGAATTCTACTCAGCGTCGCTGTTTTGGCGGCCGCAGGCAGCCGCAATGAGGGGCTCAGCCTGATGGTCCAGCAGATCAGCGTCATTGGCCCTCGGCAATGGCTCGGCCTGATGGCTGGGTCGATCGTTGCCGGCGCGCCCGTGATCGCGCCGCTGAGCGACCGCATCGCCCTCTCACTGGCTTACGGACCCGGCCGAGCCTCCGGGAACAGCACTGAAAATTCCGCGTGATTCACTAAGCAGGAGCGAAAATCATGTCCCGCATCCTCTACGTCAGCAGTAGCCCGCGCGGTAGCGCGTCCTACTCCAATCAAATCGCCGCCCGCGTCATTGACGAGCTCCGGCAAGCCAATCCACAAGCGACTCTGACCGTGCGCGACCTTGCGCAGAATCCACTTCCCCACATCGACGCCGATTTCGTCGCTGCGACGAGAAGCGCCGATGGACCGCGCACGGAGAAACAACGCGCTATCCTTGCGCAATCGGATGCTTTGGTCGACGAGCTACTCGCCGCCGATATCATCGTCATCGCCGCGCCCATGATCAACTTCAGCGTCTCGACAACGCTGAAGTCCTGGTTCGACTACATCGCGCGCGCCGGACGCACGTTCAGCTACAGCGAGGCCGGCCCGAAGGGTTTGGTCACCGGCAAGCGCGTGATCGTCGTGAGCGCGAGCGGCGGCATCTACTCCGGCGACAGTGCGGCATTCGATTTCCAGGTCCCGTGGCTCAGAAACATACTCGGTTTCCTCGGCATGACCCATGTCGAGATCATCCGCATCGAAGGCACCGCATATGGACCTGAGGCCGCCGACAAGGCGCTCGAACGGGCTACCGTGCAGGCACGCGATCTGGTCGGCGTCTTGGCCGCTGCCTGACGGCGCGGCTGCCGTTTCTTTACGTTGACCACTCTCGCTGTGCGAGCATGAGCCGCGCGCTACCGTTCGCCGGAGCAACCGAACCCTTGGAGACACTCGAACAAAACAACTGAGCAGCAATAAAGGAAGATGCAAATCAACAAACAAACTACGAGAAGTACCATGAACATTCCGATGTCCCGTCCGTATCACTCATCGCGTTGGAGCCAGCTGAAACGTCATTTTGCCAAATGGCAACGTCGCGCTCATTCGCGCCACGAGTTGATGAACCTCAGCGACAGAACCCTGCGCGATATCGGCCTCGCTCGCTGCGACCTCGGGATCGAAGGGCCTAAGGTTTTTCGGATGCCATGATTGAGTGCTCGAGAGTGATCAGGAAGTCTTCAGAGACGACAATGCCCGGGCCACCTCGGTTTTGACGAGGTGTTTGCGATAATCCGCAGAGGCGTAACGATCCGATAGATATTCGGCATGTTCGCTCACGATCGATGCAGCTTGTTCCATGTTTCGGCTCGATAACGATTTGCCGATCAGGAATGCACTCGCGGCGTCGGGAGCGAATGCCCGCGCGGTCGCTCCAGTGACGCCAATGACCGCGTCCGAAACCACACTGTCTTCAAGCCCAACGGCGACCGCGATGCCGATGATTGCATAGCCACTCGCCGGATGGCGGATCTTGCGATATCGGAATTGCGCACTTGGCTTGGGCCGCTGAATGTGAACGGCCACCAGCACTTCGTCGGTTTCGAGCGCGGTGGTCATGATGTCGACAAAAAAATCTTTGGCCGCGACGCGCCGGCGACCGGCTGGACCTGCAAGTTCGAGTTCGGCGTTTAGCGCAAGGACCACGGCCGGCCAATCGGCCGCGGGATCGGCGTTCGCAAGTGAGCCACCGATTGTGCCACGATTTCGCACCTGCGGATCGGCGATCGTGTTAGCAGCATCATGGAAGAGCGGCAGCGCCTGACGCAGACGCTCGGAGGAAAGCAGCTCCGCATGGGTGACGAGGGCACCGATCCTGATCCGATCGCCGATCTCAATTCCCTTAAGTTCCTCGATGTCGCGGATATCGACCAGCAGAGCAGGGGATGCCAGCCGCAACTTCATTGCTGGAATTAAGCTATGGCCGCCGGCCACGAGCTTGGTGCCTTCGGGATCATCCTGCAGCAGGCGGATGGCTTGCGGCAAAGAGCTCGCACAGACGTACTCAAATGATGCTGGTATCACTGCCTTACTCCAGAGCGGGCGATTTGAATCGCCGACCAAATGCGCGGCGGCGTCAAAGGCATGTCGAGGTGCGTTATCCCGAACGGTGACAGCCCGTCGAGAACTGCGTGGACAATTGTTGGGGGCGCAGCGATCGAGCCATTCTCGCCAATACCCTTCACGCCGATCGGATTGGTCGGCGACGGCGTCACCTGAAACAACGATCGGATGTTGGGAACACTTTCCGCGTGCGGTACGGCGTAATCAAGCAGTGAGCTGGAGATAAGTTGTCCACTATCCGATTCGTAGCTCACCTCTTCCCAAATAGCCTGGCCGATCCCTTGCACGACTCCGCCGTGAATTTGTCCTGCAGCGAGGAGCGGATTGATAAGCGTGCCGGCATCGTCCACCGCGACGTAGTCAAGAATATTGACGATACCCGTTTCGGGATCGACCTCGACATAGGCCAAGTGCACGCCGGATGGCGAACTCATGCCAGCCGGATCATAAAATAGCGTCTCGTCGAGCCCCGGCGACATTCCATCCGGCAGCTTGTGCCCCAGATAGGCCATACGGGCGATGTTCGAAAAACTCAGCGGAGCAATATCGGTTCCCGGTACGCTGAAGCTGCCCGCCCGATAGGAAACGTCTTTTTCATCCACTTCCAACAAGCCCGCAGCGATGCTCTTTGCCTTGTCGACAACACGCTTTGCGCAAACGTGAACGCTCGATCCGCCAACCGCCATCGAGCGGGAGTTGAATGTACCGTGGCCGGCCTGCACCTGGCGCGTATCGCCCTGGACGACATCGATGTTTTCAATCGGAATCTGCAGGACATCGGCGGCGATCTGCGCAAGCGACGTGTTGTGGCCGTGACCTTGACTCATTGAGCCTGAGTAGATTGTCGCACGGCCGCTCGAATCAACGCTGACGCGGGAACTCTCCCAGCCACCACGGTCGAACCCCATCCTGCCCAGGCGGCGCGATGGCGCCATGCCGCACATGTGCGTGTATGCGGCAACGCCGACGCCGCGGTAACGGCCCTGCCCGCGCAATTCGTCGCGTTCGTGGGTGCGCGCCGCGTAGTTGAAAGCTTGCAACGCCTTTTCGAGGCAGCCTTCGTAATCTCCGCTGTCGTAGATAACAGCTGGACCATTGTACGGCTTATATGGAAAATCGGCCTTCTGAATGAAATTTTTCCGCCGCACGGCTACTTGGTCGAGATTGAGGTGCCGGGCGACTGCGTCGATGGCTCGCTCCGCGATGTAGCCACCTTCGGGGCGGCCGTAGCCACGATACGCATCGACCGGGACGGTATTGGTCACGACGACCCTTGAGATGGCTTCGTAGTTCTCGATCTTGTAGGTGCCGGTGCCAAAATTGATCGTATTCACCGTCGGGCCGCCGCTAGCCATGTTCGACAGATAAGCTCCGACATTGCCCAACGTTTCCACCTTGAGGCCGAGTATTTTGCCGTCGTTGCGGATAGCGATCTCGATATTCTCGGTGTGGGCGCGGCCGTGGTGCGTCGCTTGATGGCTTTCCGAACGCGATTCCCACCACTTGACTGGAGCGCCAAGCGTGCGCGCCAAAAATGGACACAGCAATTCCTCCGGATAGAGGTGCATTTTGGCGCCGAAGCCGCCACCGATATCGGGCGCGATGATGCGCAGCTGATGCTCCGGAATATCGACCGTCTCCGCGATCCACCGCCGGTGCATGTGCGGCACCTGGCTCGGCATATAGACGGTCAGCGTTCCGTCGCTGTTCGGATCGGCGAGAACTACGCGCGTCTCCATGCAGGTCGGGATCAGTCGATTGTTTGCAACACGCAGCTTTATGATCTGGTCGGCCTCGCGTGCGGCCTTACGGTAATCGCCGCCACCGACTCTGTAGACCGTCGTAATGTTGTTTGGCACGTTCTCGTGCAGTTGCGGCGCGTCATCGCCAATGGCCTGCTCCTCGTCGACTACCGCAGGAAGTGCGTCGTATTCTACCTCGATCAGACCCACAGCGTCGTAGGCCAGAGCCTGAGTTTGCGCCACGACCAACGCTACGCACTCACCGACAAAACGAACGCGATCAAGCGCAACAACGGGTCGTACCGGAACTTTAGTGCCAGGTATGATCCAGTTCGGCGCAATCGGTCCGATCTTGCCGACGAGGTCGGCGCCGGACAGAGCCACGCGAACACCTGGCGCTGCTTTCGCCGCCGTAAGATCAATACGCTTTATGACCGCGTGGGCATGCGGCGATCGCAGTACCGCCATGTGCAGCATGCCCGGTACCTTGATGTCGTCGACGTATCGGCCTTTGCCGGTGATGAATTTGAAATCTTCGCGCCGGCGCAAAGGCTGGCCGATATAAGTAGACGCCGCAGCCTCAGTCATGCCTTTGCGCTCCCGCCGCGAGGGACTCGACCGCTCGCACAATGTTGTGGTAGCCGGTGCAGCGGCAGATGTTGCCACTTAGGCCGTGCCGAATTTCGCGCTCGCTCGGATTCGGGTTCTGCTTTAGCAACTCGCGGATGGTCATGATCATTCCCGGCGTGCAGAAGCCACACTGCAAGGCGTGGTGCTCGTGAAACGCCACCTGAATCGGGTGCAGCGCACCGCCGGCTGGCGCCAGACCTTCGATAGTCGTGATAGACGATCCATCGGCCATCACCGCGAGCACTGTGCAGGATTTGACCGCCGCTCCGTCGATGTCGACGGTGCAGGCGCCGCACTGTGAAGTATCGCAGCCGATATGGGTTCCCGTCAGGTCGAGATCGTCACGAATGAGGTGCACCAAAAGCTTCCGCGGTTCGACGGAGACGGTCCGGCGGACACCATTGATCGTGATCGTCACCGTATGAAGCTTTTCCTCGGCATCGAGCATTCGAATCTCCATTCTGAAGATTAATCACAGTCCATTCTCGGGCTTCCGGACTATCCTGCGGGGACTATCGGCGTGCCAGCGTGCTCCACCTGCCTAGGAAACGATAACGAGATCAGTTCATCAGAAAGTCCTTTCCCGTGCTATTGCTCAATAGAGCCGTTGACTACGTGGCATAGTCACTCTAATCATAAGAGTGACAAGAAGGCAAGCTTTTCATGCGGTCCAAGAGCTTTGACGGCATGGCCTGTTCGATCGCCGGTACCCTCGAGGCGATCGGCGATCGGTGGGCCGTGCTCATTCTGCGCGACTTGATGCTTGGCCTGAGCAAGTATGAGGACCTGCGCCGATCATCCGGTGTAACCCATGCGACCTTATCCGCCCGGCTCAAACATCTCGAAGAGAACGAATTAATTAGCCGACGGCGCTATCAAACCAACCCTGAACGATATGAATACGTTCTAACCCGAAAGGGCAGCGATACCGTTCTCTTAGCTCACGCGCTGCTGCAGATCGGCGACAAATGGGCGGTCAGCGGAAGGCAGGGCCCGCCGGTACGATTTGTAGATCGAAAATCTGGACGGGCAGTGAAGCTGGCGCTCGTTGACGCGGAGGCTGGGGTGCCGGTCAAGTGGGCGGATATCGTTCCACGCGAAGGTCCCGGCGCCGACGATCTGGTACGGTGGCGCCTGAAGCACTTTAAAGCTCGGCAGTCTCTCAAATCGAAGTTTGGAGCCTGATATCAACCCGAACATGCAACATCCAAAATAATTAAGTCTCGCTAATCTGACCGCGAAGTTCGCCGAAGCCAATGCGTGCAAAACCTGGTTTTTTGCACCAACCTTTGAAGACGATCGCATCGCCGTCGTCCAGGAAGCCGCGCTGTTCGCCATTGTCTAGCGTCAGGGGCCGACGTCCCGCTTGACTCATCTCCATCAGCGCGCCCGCTTCTTCGGGACCCGGGCCCGAGATGGTGCCACTCCCCAGCAAATCGCCGCTTTGCAGATTGCAGCCGCCGATCGTGTGGTGCGCTACCATCTGCGCGACTGTCCAATACTGATGCCGGAAGCTCGTTCGGGACAGCCGTTGCGCCAAAGCCCCGTCGCGGCGGTGGCGTTCGGTTTCCAGCCACACCTCCAACTGGATATCGATGGCACCTTGGCTGCGGTTGCGCGGGTGCTCGAGATAAGGAAGTGGCTGCGGTGCATCGTTCCCGCGAAGCCATGGCTGACGGTAAGGTGCTAGCGCCTCCATAGTCACGACCCAGTGAGAGATTGTTGTAGCGAAATTTTTTGCCAGAAACGGACCCAGAGGCGCCGATTCCCAAGCTTGGATGTCGCGGGCCGACCAGTCATTGAGCAGACAAATCCCGAACACATGGTCCTCGACTTCGCCGAGTGGGATCGCTTCACCTTGGGCGTTGCCGGTACCGATAAAGATTCCAAGCTCGAGTTCATAGTCCAGCTGCGAACAACGGCCGTAGGTCGGCACAGATGCTCCTGCCGGCAAAACCTGCCCCAAGGGTCGACGCACCTGCTGACCGGAAATCCCTACGCTCGACGCGCGCCCATGGTAGGCGAGCGGTATCCAGTGAAAGTTCGCGGTAAGCGGATCTTTAGGCCTGAAGAGGCGGCCGATATTCGTGGCGTGATGAATCGAGGTGTAGAAGTCCGTGTAGTCACCGATGCGCGCCGGTAGCGAATGCTCCGCTTGCGCTTGAGGCACCAAGCAGGTCTGCAATTGCTGACGCGTAGCATCGTCGGCATCGCGGTGCAGCAGATCGAAGAGCGTATGGCGCAAGGCCCGCCAAGCTGCGGGCCCCATTGCAAAGAAGTCATTGAGCTGGGGATTGCAACACGCACGGACCGCATCTGCGGACAGTCCTTCGAGGGTACTGAGCAATGACAAGGCGGCCAAGTCTAGAATCTGGTCGCCAATAGCCACACCACAGCGGGACTTCTCGCTGCCGCCGACGCGGCGGAACACGGTGAACGGCAAATTCTGAATCGGGAAATCACATCCCGCTGAATTCCCGGTCTCGATCCAGCTCTGCGCTGCCGCATCGTGGGTGTAATTTAATTCAGTCATAGTCGCCGCGCGGCGCCCGTCGGCTTAAAAGCACTCGGCGTTGCCGTAAGTCCTCGATCACGACTTGACTGATCCCCCGCTCCGTAAGCAACTCGGCATTGTGCTCGCCCTGATAGGCTGGTGATCCTGGTGACGGCAGCGTGGAACGGCTAAACCGCCAGGGCGGACCCGGCATGCGCACACTGCCGCCGCCACGGTCGTTCACTTGCACGATAGCGCCCCACTCCTTGGCCCATTCGGTTTCCGCAAGCTCCTGTGTGCTGCGGATCACGCCAATAGCTAGGCCTGCTTCGCTCACCTGAGCCTGCAATTCGTCAAGATCGGCGAAGGTCAGAATCCAGGCTCGCACTTCCGCCAGCAGTGCCTTAAGATTCTGCCGACGCAGTGGCGCGCTGGCAAACTGCGGATCGGTCAGCAGGTCGGTGCGCCGCATCATCGCGCAGTAGCGTACAAACATCGGCGTATAGATCGGGCTTGCTGCAATGGTGATACGCCGGCCGTCAGGCAGATCGAAAATGTGCGACTCGGGGGCGCTCAGCGCCACCGGCTCCCCCTTGGTGTCGATACCTGACAACTGGGCTCCGGCTCGCTCGTTGACCGACAGCATGGTCGCGGCCATCGATACGTCGACGTGCTGTCCTTCGCCCGTGCGGGCGCGATGCGTAAGCGCGGCCAGAACGGCGATGACGCCTTGCAGGCCGGTGTAAAGGTCGGCGTGACTGCACGCGTCATTGCGCGGCTCTGTGAGCGCCTCGCCGTAATGGTGCTCCAGTATATCGGTAAGTCCTGTTTCGGCCTGCACTGTAGGCGCGAAAGCGGGTCGATTCCGCCAGGGCCCGGCCTGGCCATACCCGCTGATCGACACGTAGACGACGTTCGGGTTGAACTCGCGTACCTGCTCGTAGCCCAGACCGAAACGAACAAGGGTGCCAGGGCGAAAGTTTTCGACGATGACATCAGCGCTGCGGCACAGATCCCTTACGATCTCCCGCGCCTCCGGCCAGTTGAGGTCGATGCTGAGATTGCGCTTACCCGCATTTTGCTGCGTGTAGTACACCGACATGTTGTTGATGTGGGGCACACCCGCCCGCCCAGCATCACCCGCTGGCGGTTCGATTTTGGTCACATCGGCGCCCAGATCACGCAAGGTCTTGGTGCAATGCGGGCCAGCCAACACGCGGGTGAAGTCGATCACGCGCAGACCTTGCAGCGGAGCGTCCATGTCAGTTCCCCTCAAACACTGCCGAGCCGGGGCCGGAGGCGAGGAAAGCAGCCAAGCCGCGCTTCTGGTCGCCGCTGGCCCACATCTGATTGTTCATCTCAACTTGCCGCGCGTCGGCACCGCTGATCCCGTAACGTGCCGACAGATTCGCCAGCGTCTTGATGCCCCGAAGCGCGACCGTCGGCCCGGCGGCGAGTTGGCGCACCCAGGACATCGACGCTGTCGGCAGTTCGCTCTCGGGAACCACGAGGTTGACGATGCCCCAGCGCTCAAGCGCCACCGGGTCGTGCCGGCGGGCAAACATCGCCATTTCTTTGGCCCGCGCAGGCCCGGCGCGCTGCACCACGCGCTGCACGCCGCCCAGGAGGGGTAGCAGGCCGAGCGAAGCTTCAGCCATGCCAAATGAAGCCGTGTTGGCGGCGATGATCACGTCGCAGGTCAGCGCCAGCTCGAATCCACCGCCGAGAGCGGCGCCATGCACGGCTGCCACCACCGGCAGCGGCACGTTCTCTAGCGCGTCGATGAGCTCCTCGAAGTCTTTTTGGTCGCGGCGG
This sequence comes from Binatus sp. (SeqCode), assembly GCF_050013435.1. Lineage (GTDB taxonomy): Bacteria > Desulfobacterota > Binatia > Binatales > Binataceae > Binatus. The sequence goes on from NZ_JBEKFG010000043.1 coordinate 10,477, forward strand.
CGCCCACCGCCTGTGAAGGCGTTGACGTCGGCCCCAGCGCAGAAGTGACGCATTGCGCTACGCAGCAGGATGCCGCGGCAACCGCCTGCCACGGCCTCACTGTAGGCAGCGAGCATTGCATCGAGAAACGCTTCGTCGATCAAGTTGTGTGGCGGCTTGGCCAGCGTGACGACGCCAACCGCACCGTCTTTTTCAAAAGTCACGATAGACATGGCTTTTTCTCCGTGCATTCACTGGTTATCGAGCGCGGTCTATTTGATCCGAGCCGCGCTCCTTTCGATCTTTTCAAGGTAACCACCGACGTCCGGCGCGAAGGCCGGGTGGGCGAGGAGCCGCCGAAAATGACTTGCCGATCGGGGATACGTTTTGGCGAATTCGTCGTCGAGCAGAAGAGAAAGCCGCGCCGCATCGAGGACGGATCGGCGGGCCCGCTCGTTGTGAAACAGGCATAATTCGGCAACGAAGCAGATGTCCGCGAGCGTTATATCGTCGCCGACCAGGAAGGAGCGGCGCGGTGCCAGCGCCTGCTCAATACCTAACAAATAGGCTGCGAAGGCGTCCGTCATGCGGGTATGAAGTTCGCGCGAAACGGCACCGTCGCGCAGAGCGAAAAGGTAAATCTGACCGTCGCGCGCGAATACCAAGCTTGCGTCCAGAAACCCGTCAATCCGAGAGCTTTCGTAGATGTCGCGGCCATAAAGTGGAAAGCGCTCCGTTCCTAGCCGAGCCACGGCGCGCATGATGCTGTTCGATTCGAAAATACCCGTTCGGCCATCCGGGCTGAACGCGGCGGGCACGGTGCCAAACGGCTGTGCCTCGAGAAATGCCGGGGTCTTGTAGAGTTTGCGATCGGTGAAGCCGACGCGACCGGTGCGGTCCGTCGCGATCAGCACGTCGGATGGCACATCGGCGATCGGGCGAGCATCGAAATCCCAGAGCCATTGTGACAGGTCGCCGGACGAGGCGCCGCGCACCTCGACCTCCACGCCGCATAGCCGGGCCGCGATCGTTGCCTTCCAGATCCGGGGATTGGGCAAATACGAGAAGATGCGCAAGGCGGCCATGGCCGTGCTCACCAGGTTTCGCCGTAGGGGCGCAGCTCAACGTTGAACGACCAGGCACTGCGATCCTGCCGGGTCAAATGCCAGGCTTCCTCGGCGATGGCGGCGGGTTTAATGAAGAATTCGTCGGGCTTGTCTTTGTAGCGCTCACGCGTCCAGGGGACATCGATCACCGCGTCAATAATAATGTAGGCGACGTGTACGCCCTTCGGTCCAAGCTCCCGCGCCATGGCTTCGGCCAGGATGCGTTGCGCGGCCTTGGTCGGCGCGAAGCCGGCGAAAGAAGACTTGCCCCGCAGTGCTGATGTGTTGCCGGTTACGATGATGTTGCCGCTGCCGACGCGTATCATGGCGGGCGCGAGGCGACGCGCCAGATAGAGAAGCCCCATCGTGTTGACTTGAAAATTGCGGTTGAGCACCGCGGGGTCGATCTCCAGGAATGAGCCGAAGACGCCCCCCACGGCGTTGTGCACCAAGGCGGTCGGCACGCCGAGTTCGCGTTCGATGCGTTCGGACACCGTTTCGACCTGCGCCGCATCGGAGACATCGCATGCGTAGCCCTTGCTTCCAGGAAGCTGGCGCTCCAGTTCAGCGAGACGCTGCGCGTTCCGCGCCAGCATGGCAACGCGATAGCCGCCGGCGGCAAATCGGCGGGCCAGTGCGGAGCCCGTCCCGGGACCGACGCCCGAAATCACGCAAACTGGTTCTGTCATCGGGCCGCTCTTCTTATGACGCTAGTCTCGTGAAGTCTGGCTGTCGCCGTTCTGCAAAAGCCTTTAAAGCCTCTCGTGCCTCGTCGGTTTGCAAACGCTGCGCAAAGATTGCGGCCTCCTCATCCATTCGCCGCAGAATCCGCTCCCGGTCGCGCATCAATTTTTTTGTGGCGACGATCGCACCAAGCGGACGTGTTGCCAGCGTTCTTGCCGCTTCGCGCGCAGCGGTCAGGACCGCGTTCTTTGGCAACACCCTGTTGGCAAGGCCTAGTGCGACGGCTTCGGCGGCGGAAAGCCCGTCCCCTAAGGCGAACATGGCGAAGGCGCGGACATGGCCGATGCGCGCCGGCAGCAGCATACTGGATGCGGCTTCCGGCACGAGCGCCAGATTGACGAACGGGGTCGACAGCTTCGCGGTTTCGGCCAAGTAGACCAGATCACAATGCAGGAGCATCGTTGTGCCGACGCCGACAGCAAGGCCAGGGACAGCCGCCACGATCGGCTTGTCGGCCCGCCCTAGCGCCTCGATAAAGTCATGCGCCGCGAGCCCCTCGCCCTTGCCAGCTGCGGCATTGGCAAAATCCGCAAGATCGTTTCCAGCAGTGAATGCATCGCCTTCCGCGCCGAAGAGCACAACGCGAATTGTCTGGTTGCTCTGGGCAGCTCCCAGTGCCTCGGTCGCAGCTCGATACATGGCATTCGAAAGCGCGTTCTTCTTTTCCGGGCGCGCAAAAATAATTTCCAGGATGGCGTCGTCCTGTTTGATCTTGATGTGTTCAGTCATTGTCGAGCTCCTATCGCCGCTTGGGTCGCCGCGGTCGGAGCGGCTCACGCCACCTTCATTGCGGGCATTTCATCATGATCGAGCAAGCCAACGAGGCGATTACGGATCAATTGCTGGGCATCCGCCATGATCCGGTCGATCAACTCGGCGACGGTCGGTATATCGTGGATCAGGCCTACGACCATGCCGCAGCTCCAGGCACCCGCATCCATGTCACCGTCGATCATGACCTTGGGGTAGATGCTAACGACCTCGTCTTGGATATCGGCGAATTGAAGGGCGGCCCCTTTTGCGCGCTCGATATCCAGCAAGCGGTCGACGCCGGCGTTTTTAAGCACGCGCTCGGTATTGCGCAGCGGACGCATGACGAGCCGAGTGTCGAGTTCGGTGGCTGCTACAATCGCCTTCTTGACGTTCTCATGCACCGGCGCCTCCTTGGTGGCGATGAAGCGCGTGCCCATGTTCATGCCGGCGGCTCCCATCGCTAGCGCCGCCACTAGGCTACGTGCATCCGCCATGCCGCCCGACGCCACGAATGGAATTTTCAATTCATCAGCGGCGCGCGGCAGCAGGATCATATTGGGAATGTCATCTTCGCCGGGATGACCGCCGCATTCGAATCCGTCGACGCTGACTGCGTCGCAGCCGATCCGTTCAGCCTTCAGCGAATGCCGCACCGACGTGCATTTGTGGATCACCTTGATGCCGGCGGCTTTCAGCGCCGGCAGGTATTGCTCGGGGCTGCGTCCCGCGGTCTCGACGATCTTGACGCCGCCTTCGATGATGGCGCGGATGTATTCGGGATAGGGCGGCGCGGTGAACGCCGGCAGAAAGGTGAGGTTGACGCCGAACGGCTTGTCTGTCGCGTCGCGACAGCGCGCGATTTCTTTTGCTAGTAGCTCTGGCGTCCTCTGCGTCAACCCGGTGATTATGCCGAGACCGCCGGCATTCGAAACAGCGGACGCGAGTTCGGCAAAGCCGACGTAATGCATGCCGCCTTGGACGATGGGGTGGCGGATGCCGAACATTTCAGTGATGGCCGTTCTCACGTCAACCTCCATATCCTTGTCGTCGAATGGACGTCAGCAGCAACGCTCATGCGAAATTCGAGTTGGTGCTTGCGGTTTTGCTATTTCCAGCTCAGTGGACGATCTCGAACAAACCGGCAGCGCCCATGCCGCCGCCGATGCACATCGTCACGACTCCATACTTCGCCCTGCGCCGACGGCCCTCGATCAAGATGTGGCCGGCAAGTCGCGCGCCGGTCATCCCATAGGGATGGCCCATCGAGATCGAGCCGCCGTTGACGTTGAGCTTTGCCGGATCGATGCCTAGCTTGTCGCGGCAATAGATGACCTGCACCGCATAAGCTTCGTTCAGCTCCCAGAGATCGATGTCGTCGATCTTCAGGCCGTGCCGCTCAAGGAGCCGCGGAACCGCGACGACCGGCCCTACACCCATTTCGTCAGGCTCGACGCCGGCCGCAACAAAGCCGCGGAAAATGCCGAGCGGATTCAGCCCCTTCTGCGCGGCGAGCGCGTCGCTCATGATTACGCAGGCGGACGCCCCGTCGGAAAGCTGGCTCGCGTTGCCGGCGGTGATGGTTTTGCCCTCGAACACCGGCTTGATCTTGGCAAGCCCTTCGGCCGTGGTCTCCGGGCGTGGACCCTCGTCCTGCTCAAGCGTGACGTCGCGCAGGGAGATCTGCTTGGTCTGTTTATCTACAACAGCCATCTTTGTGGTTATCGAAACGAGCTCGTCGCTGAAGCGGCGGCCCTGAAGGGCGGATGCGGTACGGCGCTGGCATTCGAGGCTGTACTCATCCTGCCGTTCGCGCGAAATCTTGTAGCGTTCTGCGACCACCTCGGCGGTCTCGAGCATCGACATATAGATCTCGGGCTTCATCGCCATGAGTTCGTCGTCGACGGCGTGAAACATGTTCATGTGCTCGTTCTGCACGAGACTGATCGACTCGATGCCGCCGGCAACGGCAACTTTCACGCCGTCGAAAATTACCGAACGCGCAGCGACAGCAATCGCCTGCAGGCCCGAGGCGCATTGCCGATCGATCGTTGTGCCGGCGACCGTCACTGGCAATCCGGCGCGGATCGCGCCCTTACGCGCGACATTCATTACCGTGGTACCCTGCTGCATGGCGCAGCCCATGACGACGTCCTCGACCTCGCCCGGTGCGACCTTCGCGCGCCTGACGGCTTCTCCGATGACATGCCCGGCCATGGTCGGACCTTCGGTGTTATTTAGAGCGCCGCGATAGGCCTTTCCGATCGGCGTGCGGGCGGTTGACACAATTACGGCCTCGGTCATGTGACTATCCCTCCGGTTTTGCATCAGGTCATGCGGCGTCTGCCGAGAGATCGGCGGCAATTGCTGTCGCTTCCTGAATCGAAGATGCCGGTGCGAACACATCCTCGGCGCAGCGCCGGGTGTGGAAGGCCGGGTCGCCATATTGGATATTGATGGCCACCAGCCGCTTCAGGTAATGGCCGACCTTGAGTTCGTTGCTCATGCCCATTCCGCCGTGCAGCTGCACCGCTTGCTCGCCCACGTAGCGTCCGGCCTCTCCAACCTTCGCCTTCGCCGCCGACGCGAGCTTGGCGGTGTTGTCGCCGCCCTGCACTAGCGTGGCATTCAAGGCGTACGTAATCGCGGTCGCCTCCTCCTGCGCAATGAACATGTCGACCAGGCGATGCTGGAGCACCTGGAACGAGCTGAGCGGCACGCCGAACTGTTTGCGCGTCTTCGTGTATTCCAGCGTGGCCTTGTTCAATTCCGTCATCGCGCCGATCGCCTCCGCGCACTGCGCGGCAATCGCCCGCTCCCGGCAGCTCTCCAGCGCCTCAATCGCCGCGCCTTCGCGCCCCAACAAATTCCCGGGCGGCACGCGCACGCCCTCGAGCTTGATCTCCGCGGCACGACGGCCGTCAAGCGTCTTGAAGCCTTGGAGGTGCACGTTGGGTGCGTGGCTATCGACGATGAAAAGAGTGACGCCCTCACGATCGTTCTGAGTTCCGGATGTCCGAGCGGAAACGATCAATTTGTCAGCCCAAGGAGCCGCGACCACGACCGCCTTGGCGCCGCGCAGCACGTAGCCGTCCGCCTGGCGTTCGGCCGTTGTCGACACTGCGCTGAGATCTTGGCCCGACCGGGCTTCCAGTAGCGCCAGCGCCCAAATGCTTCTGCCCGAGATGATGCCGGCGAGGAGGTCGTGGCGCTGCAGCTCCGAGCCGAGCGCCTCGATCAGGCCACCGGCCAGCACCACCGTCTCGAAATAAGGCTCGACCACGAGATGGCGGCCGAACGCCTCCATGATGATCATGGCGGCGATCGGCCCGCCGCCGAGCCCGCCCGCCTCCTCGGAAAATGGCGCAGCGAGCAAACCCATATCGGCGAATTCCTGCCAATGCGACTCACTCCAACCTTCCTCACTGGCAATGATCGCGCGACGTCTGTCAAAATCGTAACTCGTCCGCAGCATCCGCTCGACGCTGTCCTTAAGGATGCGCTGCTCTTCGGTAAATTCGATGTCCATTGCGGCCTCCTCTGCTCTCTCACAGACCCAGCACTGCCTTAGCGATGATGTTGCGTTGGATTTCGTTGGAGCCGCCGTAGATCGATAGTTTGCGGGTGTTGAGATATTTTTCGGTCGCGGTATGCCCATATGACGGTCCCGGCACGAACGCGTTGCCGCCGGCGGGATGCTCCCGCAGCGCGAGCCCGTACTGGCCGATCGCGCGGTGAGTCAGATCCGCAATCCGCTGGTGAATCTCGGTGCCGCGGATTTTCAGGAGCGAGGCTGCCGGGCCCGGATCCTTGCCGCGCGATAATTGCGAGATCATTCGCGCTTCCGTCGCTTCCAGGGCCATCAGGTCGATCTCGGCCTTGGCGATGTCCTTTGCCAAGTCGCACCCCGCCGAATCGTCGGGAGCAATTTCGGCGCGCACGATAGCCTTGAGTCCTTGGAGCCGGCGTTTGGAATGGCCTGTGCCCGCCATGCTGGTGCGCTCGTTGCCGAGCAGGAACTTGGCGTAGGTCCAACCTTTGTTTTCCTCGCCGATCAGGTTGTCCACCGGCACGCGAACGTCTTCGAGAAACACGTCGTTGACCTCGTGGCTGCCGTCGATGGTGATGATCGGCCGCACGGTGACGCCGGCCGTGTTCATGTCAATGAGCAGAAACGAGATGCCCGACTGGGCTTTGGCCTGCGGATCTGTGCGGACCAGGCAGAATATCCAGTCGGCGTGCTGCGCCAGTGTGGTCCAGGTCTTGTGACCATTTACGATGTAGTGGTCGCCGTCACGCACCGCCTTGGTGCGCAATGACGCGAGATCGGAGCCCGCGCCCGGCTCGGAATAGCCCTGGCACCACCAGTCGTCGCCGGAGAGGATGCGCGGCAGAAACTTCTCTTTTTGGGCGTCGTTGCCGAAGGTGTAGATCACCGGCCCCACCATGGTGACGCCGAAGGGCAATGGGGGCAGCGTGCCGGCGCGCGACGTCTCCTGCTCGAAAATATAGCGCTGCGCGATGGTCCAGCCGGGGCCGCCGTATTCCTTGGGCCACGATGGAGCGATCCAGCCCTTCTTGTAAAGAATACGATGCCAGAGCAGTGATTGCTCCTTCGTCAGGTCAATCTCGGGATTGGCCACCCGCATCTCGGCCGGATATTTCTCGGCAATGAAGCTGCGCACCTCATCACGAAACGCCGCGTCCTCCTTCGACAGATTCAACTCCATGAGCCGCTCCTCCTGCCTCGTGACGCGTGTTGTTGTTTGACTCCGACGTCCTCGAACGGCGTCACCACTTTTCACCAAACGGACGAATTTCCTGCTCGAACACCCATGCGCTGCGCGGCTGCTGATAGAGCTGCCAATAGGCCTCGGCAACCGACGCCGGCGGCATCAGCCGGTTCGGATCGAGATTGTCGAGCGCGGCCTGACCTTCGCGTTCTTTGATCCGCTCCTTCACCCACGCGGTGTTCACACCGGAATCGATAATGAGATGCGCGACATGGATGTTCTTCGGCCATAATTCGCGTGCCGCGGCCTGCGCCACCGCGCGCAAGCCGAACTTGGCGCTGGCGAACGCCGCGAATCCGATACCACCACGGAGGCTCGCGGTGGCGCCAGTGAAGAAAATACTGCCGCGGCCATGGGGCAACATCAGGCGCGCCGCCTCGCGCCCGGCAAGGAAGCCGGAATAGCAGGCCATCTCCCACACTTTGCGGAATACGCGTTCGGTGGTGTCGAGCAGAGGGAAGTTCACATTCGCGCCGATGTTGAAGACGCAGACTTCGAGCGGCGCCTGCTTGTCGGCATCCGACAGGAAGGCGACGACCTCCTCCTCCTTGCGCGCATCGAGCGAGCGCGCGAAGACGGCACCGCCTGCGGCGGTGATCTCCTTGACCAACGGCGTGAGCTTGTCGCCGTTGCGCCGGCCGACGAACAGGGTGAAGCCTTCTGCGGCGAATCGCTTCGCGATCTCGGAGCCGATAAAGTCGCCGGCACCGATCACGGCCACCGCTTGGTTTCTCGCAGTCACCATTCGTCTCCTTCACTCGCAAACGCCGCGAGGTGATCCGGCGCTACTCACGCCGTGGTGCGCACAGGCACCGTCGCTGGCGGCGCGTGGGCACGCGCGGTTGCGGCGTGTGCGGCCTCCCACAATTTGTGCTTTAGGATTTTTCCCGTGGACGCCGCTGGCAGCGTATCGAGCAATACGATCTCGCAAGGGCGCTTATACGATGTGAGCTGCCGACCGGCATATTCCATCAACTCCTCGGCGCCGATCGTGGCACCCGGTAGCAATTGGACAAAGGCGACAACTTCCTCGTTACCGCTGACGGCTCGCCCAATGACGGCGGACTGCACCACCATCTCATGCGAATTCAGCACCGCCTCGACTTCGGCCGGATAAACGTTGAAGCCGGAGCGAATGATCAATTCCTTAGAGCGCCCGGCGATGAAAAGATGGTCGCCGTCAAGGCGGGCGAGATCGCCAGTGTTGAACCAACCCTCTGAATCAATCACCCGCGCTGTCAGATCTGGCGCACGGTAGTAACCGAGCATCCCGTTCGGGCCACGCACGTGCAGTTCGCCGACTTCGCCTTTCGGAACGGGCTTGCCGTTGAAGTTCAACAGCCTATATTCGATGCCTGGAAGAAACGTTCCGACTGAGTCATCGCTCCGCGGCGCATCCGCGCGCACGCCGGTGAGGCCCGGCGAACATTCGGTGATACCGTAATTGTTGAGCAGTGGTTGGCCAAATTCCTGCTCGATGCGCGCCTTCAGGTTTAGATCGAGGGGAGCACCGGCGACGAGCATCCGGCGCACACGCCCGCGTTCGAGCCGAGCAATACCCTTGATGGCCTTGAATTCGAGAAGCCGTTGATAGGTCGCGGGCACGCCAAACAAAAACGTAATGCCCTCTTTGGCGATCGCCTTTGCCAGCGCGGCGGCATCATATTTCGGCACGACATGCACCGTTGCACCCGCCATCATGGTAGCGACGAGAAGAACCGAAAATCCGACGATGTGCGACATTGGCAGCACCGCATAGATTCGATCATCAGGAGCGGTGCCGCGCAGCAGGTTAGACGTTCGGGCGGCGTACAGTACGTTACGATGACTGAGCATCACACCTTTTGGTTGGCCTGTGGTACCCGAGGTGTACATCAGCGCGGCAACCTGTCGACCTGCGTCCGCTTCAACACGTTCCAGCTGCGCCGCCTCGTTCAGGGGCCCTACACCGATCCCAGCGAACGGACCAACCTTGCTGCGCTCGGCGTTTAGACGCGCCGCGTGCCCGGCCGCTTCCTTCGAAATATCGGTAGCGATGAGAATGCGCCGCGCGCCGCTATGACAGTGGATTTCATCAAGCTCCCGCGGCGACAAGCGCGGGTTTGCCACGACCGCCCAGGCATCGAGCTTGCTGCAAGCAAACACGAAGGCGGCGAGCGCTACGGAATTCTCGCTTGCCAGCAACACGCGATCTCCGGGCCTGATCTTCAGGCGCGCGAAATCCGCGGCAACGGCATCCACTGTGTCGGCGAACGCGCGATAGCTCCAGACGCTACCATCTTCAACGAAGGCTGCATGGTCCGGCCTCGCGGTAACATGAGCGGCGATGACCTCATGTATTCGCTTCGGAAGCCCGACAAGAATGTCCGTCGCGGACATTGCATCGATTACTTTCGTCAAAGGGTCCTCCCGTCCCTGGACGGTCGCTATCGCGATCTCAAGCGCGCGCTTGTTGACGTTCCTTTGTCGCTGGCGCGCCGGCCTCGACGATGGCTTCCTCCACGTCGCGCAGCTGATCCTTGCCAAAGAACATATCCTTGCCGACGAAGAAGGTCGGCGAACCGAACGCACCGCGATCAACGGCGTCCTGGGTCAGCTCAAGCAGTCGGTTCTTCACGTCCGGCTGCTGGGATCGGGCCAACAACCGGTCGAAATCGATGTGCGACGAGACGAAAGCCTCGCGCGCGACCTGCGGGTCGTCCATCTTCTTCGGCGCTTCCCACATGTGGTGATAGGCAGCGCGGAAATAGGGATCGAAAATGCCTTCGAACTGCGCAGCGACCGCGCCGCGCATCAGTTGCAACGTATTCACTGGAAAGAATGGGTTTTTGCGGAAAGTCGCGATGTTGTGGCGGCGGATGAAACGCTGCGTCTCAAGCTCCATGAATTCCGGTTTGTTCTTGATGCCGGCAAGAGATTCAGCGGGTGAACGGTTGTTGGTGAGCTTGTAGATGCCGCCGAGCAGAACCGGCACGTATTGGAATTTGACGCCGGTACGCTGCTCGATATCGGGAATGATCCGTTCGGCCAGATAAGCGTTCGGACTTCCGAAGTCGAACATGAATTCGACCTTGACCGGCTCCATCTCTGACCTCCGTTCATGTTGTCCCGCGATCGCGGCGGCAAATCGCCCGCCCTCATCGGTCTAGCGCAGCATCCGCCGCCAGCTCGCAGCGTCTGAATCTGTTAAACCCATATAGTTCGTTTTTCGAACTGTCAATAGGAAATAATAATGACGCAGGACGTGCCGATTAACAGGCCGGTTGCATTCCGGTCGCTGTTACGATAGACTACAGTAAGTTCTATATAAGTACTAAACCAAGTTGGAAAGAAAGAATGTAACGAATCTGCCAGAGATTGCGTCACCCGGTGGTTTGGCCACACGACGTGCCTCGGACGGATTTGGAGCTCGAGATGAAGTGGAACTCGTTGGAAGAGGAGCAGTGTTCGGTCGCCCGAACCGTGGCGGTCATTGGCGACAGGTGGAGCCTGCTCGTGCTGCGAGATTGCTTCCTGCGCGTGAGACGCTTTGAGGACTTCCAAGCGCGGCTCGGGTTGACGCGCGGCGTGCTGGCTGATCGGCTCAAGAAGCTGGTGCGCCACGGCGTGCTACGGCGCGTTCCCTACCAGGCGCGGCCCAAGCGCCACGAATACATCCTGACCCAGAAGGGGCTCGATCTATATCCGATCATCATGGCGATTGTGCATTGGGGCGACGTCCATATGGTCGACGAGCGTGGGCGCCCTCGACTCTATGAGCACAAGCTCTGCGGAAAAATGTTCGATCCGGTAACGACCTGCTCTGAGTGCGGGCAGCCGCTGTCTCCGAAAGAGGTGCACGTGCATTTTGGCCCGGGCGCGAACGAACGCGACCGCTTGCCCACTGCGGCGGGCGCCTCGGTACGTGCGGTGGACGGCGCGAAGTAGCTGGCGGGAGTACCCCTATGGAACAGGATATTATCGAGGCGACCTCGGAAGGCGTCGCGACACTGACTCTCAACAGGCCTGAGCGGCTCAATGCTCTTTCGACGCCGATCATGGAGGGGTTGCTCGATGCGTTGCCTCGATTAGCGCTCGATGCAGCGGTCGGCGCCATTGTACTGACGGGCGCCGGTCGCGCCTTCTGTGCGGGCGGCGATGTCAAGAGTATGGCCGAGGGCCGGACGGAGCGCAGCATGGAAGAGGCCGTGACCCATCTGCGCGGCCGGATGGAAGTGTCACGGCTGTTGCACGAAATTCCCAAGCCCACGATCGCCATGGTGAACGGACCCGCCGCTGGCGCCGGCATGTCGTTGGCGCTGGCCTGCGATCTGCGCATCGCCGGACAATCAGCGCGTTTCGTGACCGCTTTCGCCAACATTGGGTTTTCCGGTGACTTTGGCGGCAGTTATTTTCTCTCAAAGCTTGTCGGCACGGGCAAAGCACGCGAGCTCTACTACACCGCTGAGCCGCTCGATGCCGCGCAGGCGCTCGCGCTCGGCGTGGTCAATCGGGTTGTCCCGGACGCCGATCTCGTCGGGGCCACGATGCAGCTTGCCCGGAAGCTCGCCCGCGGCCCGCGCATCGCGCTCGCTCTGATGAAGCAAAATTTCAACGCTGCGGAAAACGGCACGCTCGCTCAACTTCTCGACCTCGAGGCCCGCCGCCAAATCGAGACCGGCCGCACCGATGACCATCGGGAAGCGGCGCGAGCGTTCGTGGAAAAACGTGCGCCGGCATTTACCGGTCGATGATTTGAGTAAGCAAGGGCAAAGCGATTAACGCGCTTCGCTGATAAGAGTGCGGTGAGGAAGCGAGCGCCTCCCGCATGTCGACCTGAAGCTCTGTGGAGGTTTGCCATGACGTCGCAGCGTTCAGTTGTTTTCGCGGAACCGGTTCGCACAGCGATCGGCACCTTTGGGGGCAGCCTCAAGGACGTGCCAGCGGCCAATCTCGGTGCCGTAGCGATCGGCGCCGCGGTCGCGCGCGCAAAGCTTCGCTCCGATGAAATTGAAACGGTAGTCATGGGCAATGTTGTGCAGGCGGGTGCCAAGATGAATCCGGCCCGTCAAGCTGCTGTCCATGCGGGTCTGCCGGTTACGACGCCGGCGTTCACCGTCAACCGGGTCTGCGGCTCGGGTGCGCAGGCCATCGTCTCGGCGGCGCAGGAGATCGCGCTCGGTAACATCGAAGTTGCTGCAGCAGGCGGCATGGAGAGCATGGATCTAGCGCCCTACCTCGTCGCCCGCGGCCGCTGGGGTTACCGCATGGGCGACGGCGCGCTCTACGACAGCGTGCTGCGCGACGGGTTGAACGATGCTTTTTCGGACGCTCATTCCGGTTGGCACACAGAGGATCTGGTTGAGAAGTACCAGGTCACCCGCGAAGCGCAGGACCGCTGGGCATTGCGGTCACAGCAGCGCTTCGCCAGCGCGCAGGCGGCCGGTCATTTCAAGGCGCAGATCGTACCGGTGGAAGTGCCTGGCAAGAAAGGAACGACGCAGTTTGACAAGGACGAGGGCAATCGGCCCGACGCCACCCTCGAATCGCTCGCGCGACTCAAGCCGGCGTTTCGGCCGAACGGCACGATCACCGCAGGCAATGCGCCCGGGTTAAACGACGCTGCCGCCGCAATGGTGCTGGCGGACGCGACCTGGGCGGAGAAACATGGCCTCACCGCGACGGCGCGCCTCGTCTCCTACGGCATTGCGGCGGTCGAGCCCGGCATGTTCGGCCTTGGACCAGTCCCGGCAGTGAAGCAGGCGTTGCAGCGCGCCGGCTGGGACGTCGGCTCGGTGGAGCGCGCTGAGATCAATGAGGCGTTCGCGGCCATCGCGATCGTAGTTGCCCGCGAGCTCGGATTACCCGACGACATCGTCAATGTCGAAGGTGGCGCCGTTGCGCATGGCCACCCGATCGGTGCAACGGGCGCGGTGCTCACCACGAAACTCATCCACTCGATGCGCCGGGACGGCCTCACCCGCGGTCTGGTTACGCTTTGCATCGGCGGCGGCCAAGGTATCGCGCTGGCGGTCGAAGTCTTGCACTAAGAGGCGACACGAAGGTTCATGCCAGGGAACGGATTGCTGATCGGACGTCGTAATTTATTGAAGGCAGCAGCAGTCGCGGCCGCTGGTTTCTCAACATGGTCAGGCCTAGCCACCCGCGTTCAGTCCGGAGAAACTGAGAGCAGCGGTCCGTCTCGCAGTGCGATCAAGGAGGTGAAGATGGTTGACGTAGCACCTAGCGTTACCAGCAAGGTTACTGTCAAACGCCGGGGGCAGATCGTTCTGATTGGGATCAATCGGCCCAATATCCAGAACCGAATCGATCCAGAAACATACCTCGGACTAGCGAAGGCGTACTACCAGTACGAGCACGATTCATCGCTACGTGCTGCAGTTCTGTTTGGACACGGCGATAATTTCTCCCGAGGCATCGACGTCGACGCCTTTCAAGCTCTGGCGACATCCGAGCAACCGCTTCTTACGGACGCGGAAATCATCGACCCATTGCCTAAGGCAAAAGGCCTATCGAAGCCGTTGGTCGTGGTCGTTCACGGCGATACGTGGAATATGGGCCATGAGCTTCACCTCGTCGCCGATATACGAATAGCTGCCGCCGATACGCGGTTTGGCCAAGACGAGAACACGCATGGTCGTTTCCCGGGCGGCGGCGCGACCGTCCGATTCGTACGTGAAGCAGGATGGGCGAACGCAATGCGCTTCATGTTGACCGGCGACCACTGGAGCGCTGAAGAGGCATTCCGTATGGGTGTGGTGCAGAAGATTGCCCCGACAGCCGAACAGGCGCTGGAGGCCGGCATTGAAATGGCTACAAAAATAGCTGCCTGCGGACCGCTTGGAATCAAGGCCACCCTCGCCTCCGCGCACCAAGCGGTTGATTTGTCGGAAGCTGAAGCCTTATCGAAGCTGGAGACGCAATACCGGGCGCTTTACAAAAGCGAGGATTTCAAGGAAGGCCGCAAAGCAGAGGCAGAAGGCCGTCCACCAATTTACCAGGGGAGATGAATGTGCCGTTGGGGCTTGGCGTTGAGATGGCAATCCCAGATGAGGTTGTCAGCCCTCAGATGGCGAACGATCCGTCCGCAAGACATTTCATCCTTCGACTAGCGTGCGAGAGGCTATCGCGATTATTCGGTGATTGTCATTCGCGTCACGATCGAGTGACGGTGAGCACAGCTTCCTTTATCTTGGCCATGGCGAAATGGCCGACCGTCTCCAGGTCGATATGCGGAAGGTTGGGCATCTCGTCGGCCGGCACGACGGCATCGATGATCGCGGGGCCGTCCACCTTGAAAGCCTCGCTGATCGCAGTCTTCAGTTCGCCAGGCTTCGTCGCCCTGAATCCATAGCCGCCGCAAACGTGGGCGAGTGCCGCGAAATCCGGATTGGGGAATTCAATGCCCTTCTTGTAAGCGGGTAACCCCACGGACTCTGCTTCGAACGAGATCAGCCCGAAGGCCGAATTGTTATAGACTACGACTTTCACTGGCAGCTTGTGGTGCACAGCGGTAAGGAACTCGCACATCAGCATGTTGAAGCCGCCGTCGCCGCAAAGAGCAATGACCTGGCGCGAGCGATCGAGCGCCTGGATGCCGTTGGCTTGACCAAGCGCCGTTCCGACTGCGGCGTTGTTGAACGAGCCTATGATCCGCTGCGATCCGCTCTGTCGTATCCAATTGGCCGACCACAAGGTGTTGAGCCCGGTGTCGAATGCGAACACTGCATCGCGCTTGGCGAGGTCGCTGACCGCCCGCGCAACCGCCTGCGGATGGATGCGATCCTTACTGCGCGCCGGATCGGCTTGTTTATCCAGCATCTCATCCCATTTGCGGCGCTCTTTGGTGACCTGGTCCCAGAATTTAGTGTTGCTCTTGGCAGTGACCGTATCGAGCAGCAATCTCAGAGTCGGCCGTACCGAGCCGACGATACCAAGTGCAGTCGGCGCACGCCGTCCGAGTACGTGTGCCCTGTCGTCAATTTGGATGATAGAGCTTTTATGCGGGAGGAATTCCGAATACGGATAGTCGGTGCCGAGCATCAGCAGCAGATCGCAGTGCATGATCGCGTTGTAGACGGCCTTGGTGCCGATCATGCCGATGCCGCCCATCCAGCGCGGGTCGTCGTACGGCATGATGTCCTTGCCCTTGACCGAATGAATCAACGGTGCCTTGAGCCGGTCGGAGAGCGCGCGGAGTTCATCCGCAGCGCCGTGGCATCCGGCCCCGCACATGATCACAATACTGTCGGCCCCGTCGATCCGGCGGGCGATATCTGTGACGTCTGCAGCACTCGCTGCAAGTTCGGACTTGGGCTTCAAGGTCGCGACGCTCGACACGATGCCGTCGGCCTTTGCCGCGATGACATCTTGCGGGAGTGTCAGGTGGGCGACACCACGGCGGGCGTAGGCGGCGGCGATCGCCTGATGAATGACGGCCGGCGCCTGAGAGGGGGAGGAGACGGTTTCGGTGTACAGCGAGACGTCACGGAACAAAAGATCGGGTTCGGTCGTCTGGATGAAGTCGGTACCGTGCAGTTTGCGCGGCATGTCCCCGGAGAGCGCAAGAACGGGCGCGTGATCGCGGCTGGCCTCATAGAGGCCCGCGACGAGATGAGTGCTGCCAGGCCCCGTCGTGCCGGCACAGACACCAAGCCGGCCAGTTAGCTTGGCTTGGCCGGTGGCTGCGAGCGCCGCTCCCTCCTCATGGCGGACACCGATCCATTCAATATCGCTGCGGCGGACCGCATCGGCGAGCGGATTGAGAGAGTCGCCGATCAATGCGAAAATATGCTTGACCCCAATCTGCTCGAGCACGCCAACCAAGACGTCCGCGACTGTTTGGGACATCGGTGCCTCCTCAAAAATCGAGGCTTATCGTCCAGGACGAAGTCTATTTCGGATGCGTCAAATGGCAACCCCTCAACTGTAGGTTCAAACTAGGGGCTCAAGCGTGTAAAGGCGTCAGAGGCACTGCAGATTATCCTCACTATGACCTTTTTTCCGTCTTCTCGCGTGAGGGCCCGTCGAGAAGAGGCCTTTCGGCTCGCCCGACGATGATGGTCTGTTGCATCGAGATCGGGTCACTTGCGGGAAACGTCTCTTCAAGCGCTTCGTCAAGCAACCGGTCTTGTTCGGCTCGAGCTTTGTCGGTCTGTTTGGCGTTCATGGAGCACGCCTGATGAAGAGGCTGCCACTGCCGGTAAATTCTCCTAGCCTCGTTTTCTCCTCGGTACGTAATGAGCCGTGTCAAGGACGCCAAGAGTTAGCTGCGCAGAAATGCGAGCGGGTTGGTATTGGTTGATTTTGCTATGACCCCGCGCGGAGTGCGGTTACGCTCACCGTGACGACCAGGTCGTTCCCTGATGGCATAGGACGAATTTCCGCACATCTGGATTGGGATACCACCGATGGAATCCGATCCATCAGCCCCACCTCGAGTAAAAGATGGGTTGCCTGCCGTTCCACAGGCGGTGGTTCAGCCCTTGACACGGGCTGCGATCTTTCTGGTCGTGACGATGAACCCTGGTGTCGCCAGTCGCGGGGTTGTCCGATCATTCTGTGGGGACCTCCCAGCGCTACAACGCGCTGTGGGTTTTCGCGATATTGAGGGAAATCTTTCCTGCGTCATGGGGATAGGATTGGACGCGTGGGATAGACTCTTTGGTCAACCGCGGCCGGCAGAGCTGCATCCATTTCGCGAAATGCGGCGATCACGTTGGATGCCAAGTTGATCTGAGGTTCGGTCGCCTGCTGTCGCGCAGCGTGTCCAGATGCAGAGGATCGCTGTGGTTCGAGCCCATCAGCCAGGCAAGGCCGTTTTCAGATCGATTCTGCCAAAAGAGATCGACTGGAAGCCGTTCCCGGCGTTCCCACCGTCGGCCCCGACTGGCCGTGCTTGTTGCAGAGCCGACTCAAGCCGGACCTTACCTGATCAGGGTCAAGGTGCGCCCCGATTGCAAACATATCGCCGCGTCGCACTAAGTGACGCGACGGGCCAAACCGATATATGCAGTGCAGCAAATTGGGGCTTATTCGATCACTTCATTGGCGATTGCAAGTACAAGGAGAGTTAGACCCGCCCCCTGTGCCGGGCAATGAGCTGCTCTGCAACGTCGGTCAAATCATCACCGACGATCTGCGGCTGTGGGCCGACTGGCAAAACATCATTGCCGACTCTCTTGACAAGCGCCGCTTCCCAGCCGGCCGCGACGGCGCCAAGCGTGTCCCATGTGTGGCAGGCGATAAGACACAGTTGCGAGGGCTCAACGCCGAGTTCCTTTTCTACATGGGCGTAAACTTGGGGTGCCGGCTTGTGGCGCTTCACGCTGTCCACGCTAAAGAGCCGTTCGAAAAGATTGACGATGCCGCCATGTTCCAGCTGGCGAGCTTGTACCTCAATCAGGTTATTCGTGAGAGTGAACAACCGGAAGCCTGCAGCACGCAGCTTGGGTAATGCTACCAGCACGTCCGGATACGGCGGCATCGTCGAGAATTTCTCTTTAAGTTCCGTCTTGTCGTCGTCGCTAATCTTAAAGCCGCGCGTGTCCGCCAACATCTTCATCACAGCGGAACCGATATCGGTGAATGGAACGTACGAGTCGGCTAGAGTTAGGACCACGGAATACATAATGAGATTGGCGAACCAGAGCCGCATGGCCCCCTTCTCGCCAAAAATACGTTCGAAGGTCGGCTCCATCGTTTGAAGATCGAGGAGCGTTTCATTGACGTCGAAGACAATCAACGGCAGAGCGGCCATATCTTTAGCCTCGGGTTTGTCGCAGTCGGCGACCGCACGCGTCGACCAGAGCCCCGATTATGGAGTTGGCGCCGAGGACCGGCCCGTCGCGCGGACCTACGGGGTATCACTAACAAAGGGCGCTCGCGCAAGACGGCGCACTCAGGGGGTTCTCAAAAAACACCATATGCCACAGCCGCCGCGCCGACCTTGACCACGAGAGCTCAAGCCGGCACCACGTCCGCTACGGCGGCGTTTGGTCATTAGCGACCGAATAAGGCGGTCGATTTCGAGGCCGCTTTGGCATCAACTCCGGACATTACGCTGCGTCGCACTAAGTGACGCGAATGGGATGGACCGGCCGCGCTCCCGCCCCCGATGGCACTCAGAGTGCGCCGGGGGGCTTGTCAGGAGAAGGAGCGCCGTCATGCCTCGCACGTCCAGCCTTCACGCAGTGACTACTATTGGAATGGATATGGGCAAGAACACGCTTCACATGATTGGCCTCGATTCGCGCGGCGCCATCGTGTTGCGAGAGAAGGTCTCACGCGGACGCATCGCATCGAGGCTTGCGAACGTGCCATCCTGTCTCATTGGCATCGAAGCGGGTTTGGCGACACACTATGTTGCTCGTGAACTTGCCGCGCTCGGCCACGATGTGAAGCAGGTTCCGCCCGCATATGCGAAACCGTTTCGGCAGGGGCACAAGAACGATTTCCGAGATGCCCATAGCGTAGCCGAGGCGGTGCAGCGGCCGACGACACGCTTTGTTCCAGCCAAGACCGATGAGCAACTGGATCTGCAAGCGCTGCACCGCGTCCGGTCTCGCCTCGTCAGCGAACGGACCGCGGTAATCAACCAGATTCGCGGCTTTCTTCTGGAGCGCGGCATCATCATCCGGCAAGGACTGCCCTTCCTTCGCCAGGCGCTGCCCGACATCCTGGCCAAGCGCACAGATGTTCTCTCACCACGGATGGTACGCATCGTCGCTGATCTTGCCAGTGACTGGCGGAAGCTCGATGAGCGAATTGAACCGGTGACCGATGAGATCGAGACATTGGCGAAGAGTGATGACGGTTGTCGAAGGGTCATGACCGTGCCGGGCATCGGCCCGATCATCTCGAGTGCGATGGTTGCAGCGATCGGCAACGGCGCGGCGTTCGCTAGAGGGCGGGATTTTTCGGCATGGATCGGGCTCGTCCCCAAGCAGATGTCGACCGGAGACCGAACCATCCTCGGATGCATCACCAAGCGCGGCAACGGATATTTACGCACGCTCTTCGTACAAGCAGCTCGGGTCATTCTGTTGCGACCGACGAGCTGGCCGAAGCACAGCTTCGGGGTCTGGCTCGCTCGCGCTGCTCAGCGCCTGCACCGTAACGTTTTCGCCGCGGCTCTGGCCAACAAGCTGGCACGGATCGCCTGGACGGTGCTGGCACAACAGCGCAATTATCAAGCGCGCGTCACCAAGGCAGCAGCCTAATGAAAAACGCTAGAGTTCACTAGGGGGATGGCTAATGGCTCAAGCTAATCCCGAAAGCAATAGTTGGCTTTCCCGCCGAGGTCTGCGAGTCGGAAAGAGGAGATGGAGAAAAGGTCTCGCCAGCGCGTTCGTGATCAGGTGGCCCTTCTGGCCTTCGGGGCCGAGACGCGAATGAGATCGAACGCGCG
>NZ_JBEKFG010000044.1:0-29680 GCF_050013435.1 Binatus sp. (SeqCode)
TGGCGGGCGGCAGGGGCTGCGGCCCCTGCACCCACAGTGAGAAGACGCGAAAATCTGCGCAGCGCATCTTTTCGCGACTACGCGATAAAAGAGCCCGCGGGCGCGCGGTTTCTTAATACTGGCCAGCCGTGCCAACGGCCGGGCTTCGTCCCTGTTAGAACTGGTTAGGGGGACGTTACCTCGCCCGTTATTTTCGCGGGAGAGGCGGCCGACCGCATGGCGGTCGGTAGGTGAGGGTGCAGGTGACACCTGCTTGCTGCTCGCGCGAGCACTTTTTGTGTCATGCTAGAGCGCTTCTGGAAAGCTCCGCTTCCTCCAGCCGAAGCCCTAAGTGCTGCCGAAGGGGAAGAATCCCGGCTCCCAGCGCTCGCGCGTCCGTTTCTTGTGTCATCCCGACCGAAGCGGAGGGACCCCGGATCTTTTTCTTCGCCTCGCCCTGACAGGGCGCGGCCGACGCGAGTCGTCGAGCGTCGGGTGCGGGTCAAAATTCCAAATTGCCCTTCTGACTCCGTCATCCCGACCGAAGCGGAGGGACCCCGGATCTTTTTCTTCGCCTCAATAATTTCCTCTCCCTGTTAGGAAACCTTTGCATAACTAACGCCGGACGCCGGAGCGTCCTTCGGGATTCTTCGCTACAGCAACTTTCGCTCAGAATGACACGTGCGCCGTTTGCTGTTTTTGTGTCATCCTGAGCGCAGCGAAGGATCTCGCGCGCCAGCGCGTATCGCCTCAGCACCAACATCTGGTTATGCAAAGCTCTCCTGTTAGGGAGAGGATGAAGGTGAGGGTCCGATTACAGCGCGCAGATTTCGCGCGCGACTCAGGATTCTGCCTCTGCCCTGAACGCGCGCCTTATTTATGCGAAGCCTTGCTGGCGCGGCGGATGCGTCAGTGCTCACTTGATGAATCCGGCCGGTTCTTCTTGCCGATCCACGTGAGTTCGAGTCTGGTACAAGTAGGCGCCATATGCCTCAAATTTTGGTATACCGAAAATTGTTCGTTATATTCGCGTGCAGAAATTTGCCCTTGGAAGCGGCACGCATGAATTCTTGGTACACCCTGTCAGGTACGTCGAAATACTGATAGACGCTGCCATCATGGAAGGCGACCTCAAGCGTCATCGTGCTGGCGTCGTAGCCGATTTCCGCAACATTGGATGAGCTTACGGGTGTTCTGTTCATGGCTACCTCTTAGAGTTTCCTATTTTGGCTCGTCGATGAGCCGCCGCTATCGAATGCTTCAACTGCGGTCTTGAGTTCCTCCAGTGACGTCCAAGCTTTCTCGCTGCTGGGCACTGGTTTTTCGCTGTCAATGAGGCAATCCAACAATTCAGCGATTTTTAGAAATGCGCTTTCATTGCTTTTTAGCCGAGCCAGCGCAGAATACGGTTTTTCGGCGTTCACTTCTTCGGCGAAAAATGCTCCCTCGAAGTTAGGCACGGAAGCCAGCACACGCACACGCCCCGCCGCGCGGCCATCTGCCGTCACTTCCAGTATTTTCTGGTTAACTGACCAAGCGGGATTCGCATGCCCTTTCCTTGTCTTCTCCCGGTCTGAGTCGTGTAGAACGGCATAGCCCTTGTCGAACTGGTTTAGAATCTTGCAAAGGGAGACAAGGCACGCTTTCCCGCGAGCACGTACGACATGGATGTCCTTGTACAGCGAGGGATTTTGCGCGATCACGTGCTTGAATGCCGTGTACTCCGTGTCGCCTTCGACGAGTACGGTTTTGCCGCCGAAGAAGAATTCAGCCACGTACGGATCACAAAGATTCAGCAGCTTGAGTTCAATTTTGTCATCATCATCAAGCTTGGCCTTATTAGGACGGAAAATGGTCGTTCCCTTCACTACGCCATTCGCAGTTCTCTCGACACGCGCTATTGATGTGTTGGGGCGCGACAGGTCAATGAATACTGGCGAGTGAGTCGTAATCATTACTTGCCAGTTTTTGGTCTTGGGCAGGTCGTATAGCACGCGGCACGCCTCGCGAATTGCATCAGGATGCAAGCAGATTTCCGGCTCATCCAGCAAAAGAAGGTGTGGTCGGTCGGTAGAATCAGTATTATTTCCGTCGGCGCGTTCCGACAGAATTCGCAGCGCCGCCCAGATAAGGGTTCTACAGGCGCCGCTTCCTTGGCGCTCGAGAGTCGTGGGAAATCCGCCAACCGGTCCCATCTTGAGTAGCGGGGCGGGCTTGTAGATGGCGGCATTGAGACCCTTCCCCGAAATCGTCTTCCGGGCGCGCGTCAAATGTCACGGAGTAGCTGGGAAATACCTCAGCGATCATCGCCGTGAGCTTTTTCGTCACATCCGCCACAGCATCGGTGGCGTCCTGCGCAATTGCGAGGCGGAGTTCTTTTATCGTCCCCACGAGTTTTTCGTACTCCGTGGGGCCACCTTCGCCACCCTCGTCGGCCTTTTTCTTGCTTAACTGCTTGACGCGGTCGTTAATCGCCTCGATGAGCAACTCCACTACTTCGGCGGCTTGGCCCTCAGGCTTCTGAAAGGCATCAACGTAGTGCGGCTGTGGTCGATAGAACTGCGCGACGTTCGGTGCACCCCAAGGCCCCCAAGGCTCTTTGCTTGCCCAATCGTTGGCAGCAACCTCCCAACCGACCTTCTTTGGCTCGCCTGGGCCGCTCCAGGTCCACTTCTCACGTACGTACATCTCCCCAGTTTGGGCATCGGTTCGTACCCACGTGTCTCCGGGCGCCGTCTTTTCGAACACGACGGTCTCAAGTTCGATAGTTGGCAACCGGCTCGGCTTAACTTCTCCGTTTGGGAAGTCATCTATACTTAGTTGGCCTCCTTTCGAGCCGTGCTGCATCGCAACCTCGTATGCGCGAAGGATGCAGCTCTTTCCGGCATTGTTTGGGCCGACAAGCACGACGATGTCGTCGAGCTCAATCTCAACAGGATCGGGACCGATGCACCTGAAGTTGCTCACCTTGAGCTTGTGTAGTCGTGGTCGCGGGCCCGCGATTGGCACGATCACCGGTGCTTCCTCGGGCTTGCTCTTCTTCGCCATCTTCTTCACGTCCCGCTATCGTCCTTGTCGTTCGGCGCTTCCAGTGCTCGCACTTCGAGGCCCTCGATCTCTTGAAGCGTTTTGCCGGCAATTCCCTGAAGATCGCCATACATGCCGACCGTGGCCTGCATCACGCGTTCAATCTGCCCCTCGCGCTTCGCCCATTGTTTCATGATGGCCTTCCTCTCCCGAGCGAGGTCCCTCTGCATCGAGTCAAACGCCTCGACGATGGCCTGCACGCGCTGCCTGAAACGCGGGCCCGTCAGATATTCATAAACCATTTCCATCTTGGTTTGCTGGCCGTCTGATGCCTTGCGCGCCATAGCAAGCTCTATGAGAGATTGCCGAAGGCTCACTGCGACGGGGATGGCGACGCGCGGATGAGCCACCCAGACGCCCTCCTTCAGGTCGAAAGCTTCGATTTCCTTCGGCAGTGCCTGGCTTATGATGATGGCGATTTCTGCCTTCGCCGCGCGTTGATCGTCGCGGAGCTTTGGGAGCCAGCTATCGCTCCAGTTTTTCGTGCGCTTCGATTCCCACAGGATCGTGCCGCACGTTTGACCGAGCGGCCCAACAACTCTGTGCAACACGTCCCCGCCGTGCTCGCCCTTGGGTACGGGTTCGATCGTATCAGTCGGGAATCGCGCGCTCAGCAAGGCTTCGAGTTCGAGCTCTTGGACTTCGCCCTGTAGCTGCTGCGACCCCTGTTCAGCCTTGCGCTTCAATTCCTCGATCTTTTTCTGCATCGATATGATCGTTTCTTCCTTTTCGAGCACCTTGAGCTTCAACTCGTCTTCGACTTCCTTGCGAGCCTGATCGCGAGTAGCCGATAAGCCCTCCTGTACGCGCTTTTCGACCGTGAGTTCCAGCTCGCGCTTGGCATCGTCCAATTCGCGCTGCTTGCGAAGAAGGTCCGCTTGGGCTTTTTGCGCTTCCTTGAGCTTATCATCGCGCTGCTTCAAAACTTCTTGAAGTTCCGTGATCTCGTCTGCCTTCTGCTGAAGGTCCGTTGCCAGGAGCTGCTTCGCCTTGCGCGCCTCCTCGGCCACGATCTTTGCGCGTTCATCTTTGAGCTTTTCTGCAACTTTTTCATCAAGAGATGCTCTGGCCTTTTCGAGCGCCTCTTCCCGCTCGTGTAACTCCGATTCGTGCTTCGCGACCTCAGCATCCCTCGCCGCAAGGCGGTTCTCGTAGTCCTTACGTGTGGCTTCAATCAGGGGTGCGGCAAGGGACTCCGTAAGCCGAATTTCAGTCTTGCAGCTCGGACAGATAATCGTTGGTTCGGTCATAAGGTTCTTCCGTTGGTAACTTCAAGTTTTCGTGGCGCGGTGCATCCAATTGATGACGAAACGCCATAAGACGCGAAATAGCAAGAGTGTGCCGCGCAGACTGCAAGTTAGCAGGGTGGAGCGGTTACTCCTGCCCTAGGCGCACTGTGCGCGCGCATCAGGCAACCACGCCGCAGATGTCCCTCACCTGCGCCGGAGGCGCGGCCCGTCCCGACGGGGCGAGGCAAGGAAAAAGGTGGGATTCTTCGCTGCGCTCTAGAATGACACAAAAAAGCGGGCGAAGCCCCGCGTGTCATTCTGAGCGAAAGCTGCTGTGATTGAGCCGAAGCCCTGAGTGCTGCCGAAGGGGAAGAATCTCGACGGGCGCTCCGGCGTCCGGCGTCGGCCAGACACGCGCTGGCGCGCGCGAGATCCTTCGCTGCGCTCAGGATGACTCAAAAAAGTCCTAACAGGGTCCTTCGAGTACTCAGGATAAACTCCGCCCGCATCCCGCGGCGGTGCTGATTCGGCTGCACCCTCACCCACCGACCGCCAAGCGGTCGGCCTCCTCTCCCGTGAAAGAACGGGCGAGGCAAGGAACCGGGTTCCTTCGCTGCGCTCAGGATGACACAAAAAGTGGACGCCTCTCCCCCTTACCCATTCTAGCAGGCCATCAGGCCGCATCTTTGTTTTAATACTGAGTGCAGGGGTCACCCCTGCCAGGGGTCAGCCCTGCCCATCGCGTAGTCGCGAAAAGATGCGCCGCGCAGATTTTCGCGTCTTCTCACTGCGGGTGCAGGGGCTGCAGCCCCTGCCCAAGGAAGTGTGAAACCCAAGGAGGGTTTCACATTCAATCAAATGATTTCCCCTTCCAGGTGCTCAGCCGCGGCGCCCTGCGGTGCGGGCGTCGTCACGAACGCGATCGCGCCGGTCAGACCGCCGACCATCGTCGCCGCAAACCACAACAGCCCCAGCGCGATCGCGTCCTCTTTTCGCATCCCCGCCATCCCGAACAGCACCAGGTAGGCCGATTCGCGAATCCCCAGCCCGTTCAACGTCAGCGGCAAACTCGCAAACACGTTCGCAATCGGAACGCAAAGGATAAACAGCGAGAGCGGCACCGACAGGCCAAGGCCGGCCGCCAGAATGTACTGGCAGACGGCCAGCCCGATTTGCAGCACGATCGACAATGCAATCGCCGGGATAAGCGCCGCGGGGTTATGCAGATACGGTGCGACCAGGCCGCCCGCGCGGCGGACAGATCGCGGCATCAGATGTATCAGGCGCGCGACGAGCGGCGATGCGAGAAATCCCGCCATCGCGAGCGCACCGACCACGACCGTCGGCGTGACGACCGAGCGCGGGAGCGGCGCGAAGTTCAGGAATATCGCCGCGATCGCCGCCAGCCAGAACAAGCTGATCAATCCCACGGCGCGATCCGCAACTACCGACGCGATCGCCTCGCCCATCCTGCTGTGCCGTCGTCCGAGATAGACGGATCGCGCTGCGTCGCCGCCGAGCAATCCCGGCACGAACAGATTCGTGAACATGCCGACGAATATGTAGGCGAAATACTCGCGATAGCGGCCGTGAACTTTCAGAATAGCGGCCAGCAGTTGCCATCGATACGCAGACAGCGCCTGACCTGCGAGGTAGAGTGCGACGGCTGCGGCAAAGCAGGCCGGACGCTCACGGCTGAGGATTCGAAAAATCGGCCGCGCGTCATAATGCGCCAACAAGACGGCAACCACCACCACTCCCAGCCCCGCCCGTATCGCAAACGCGCGGTACGGATGCGCCGGGCGGGCGGCAGATGCCACCGCGGGCGTCGATGCGTCCGGCTCAGTTGAGGGTGATTGGTTCACGGTGCGAAATTCTTTCACGTCGGATAATTGCGCGCTTCTTTCCTTCGATTGCGATCACGTCGAAATCGCCCAGGCGCTCCTTCATTCGCGCGAGATCGCCGGCGTCGAGCACGATCACGACAGGGCCCGGCTGGTCCCATCGCCGGAACATCTGCTCGTCACTATTGAGGAACCACTCGCGCGCGTCCGGGTCCAGCCGCGCGCCGAAGTCGAGTTCCGTGCGCCCGCCGACCAGGACGACCCGGCGGCGATTGTAGAACGCCAGCGACTGAACGTAGCGATGGTAACAGATGATGGCCGCATCGGGCGCTGTCTCGGCGATCGCGCGGCTGAGCGCGGCGTACGAACGCATCGGCTCGGTCTCCAGCCGGACCCATCCGCCTGCAATCAACGCCAGCGCCAGCGTGACGACGATCGCCCCGAGTCCCGCGGGATTGCGGCGCGCAACGAACATCGACGTCGTCACCGCGCCGCCGGCCACCAGGATCGCGCCGATCGCGTACATCCCCGTCCGCGCCGCCATCACGTACGGAGTGCGAAATTGCGCCGCCGCGATCGCCGCGACGATCACGCCGGCGCCCAACAGCACCAGCATCGGGCCGCTCTCGATGAGTATCCGGGAATCCGGCGATCGAATCGCGGCGCGCGAGTCGGCGCCCGGCCATGCGCATGACACGAGTCCGTCGGCGATCAGCACCGCCAGCGGAGGGACGGCCGGCAGGATGTACGGAATCAGCTTCGCACTCGCGCACGAGAAGGCGACCACCGTGACACCGGCCGCGACGATGCAGAAGCTTCGCGCCGGGTTACGCGGGGCCGCGCGCCAGGTCAGGAACGGCACGAGCAACGACCACGGAAGCAGTCCGACTGCCAGCACCGGAAGGTAGAAGTAGAACGCTTCGCTGTGGCTGTAGTCGGTCTCGAACACGCGTCTGAGATGCTCGCCGACGAAGTAGAAGTCGGCGAAGCCCGGCTCGCGTATGGTTATCGCGACAAACCACGGCGCCGCGATCAGAATCGTGAGCGCAAGACCCGGTATCGCGCGGAATTTCGCGATCGCGCCGCCCAGTTCACGATTTAATGTCAACCAAAGCAACATCGAGAGAATTGGGATCGCCGCACCCACCGGCCCCTTGGTCATCACGGCCAGCCCCATCGCGACGTACGCGATCCAGCACCAGCGGCCGCCTTCATTCCGCTGGAGATAAAGCGAAAAGGTCGCAATCGTCACGAGCGCCGTGAGCATCATGTCGGTCGTGAGCACCTGGGCCATCAATGCGTACAGCGGAGTCGTGGCCAGGATGGCGGCGGCCACAATCGCGTGGCGGCGCCCGAACGCGCGCAGCGCAAAGAGGTAGGTCGCGAGTATCCCGGCGATCGCGGACAGTGCGACGGGGAGCCGCGCGGCAAATTCCGAAACACCGAAGATCCAGAAAGAGAGCGTAGTCAGCCAGTAGAGCAGCGGCGGCTTTTCAATATAGGCAACGTAGTTGAGATGCGGCACGAGCAGATTGCCGCTGTGCAGCATCTCGCGCGCAATCTCCGCGTAGCGTGCCTCGTCGGGCTCCCACAGACCGAATGAACCGAGATGAAACAGGCAGACCGCGAGCGAGAGCACGACGATTGTGCCGACGTCGTATGCGATTGGCGTTGGATGCCATCGCCGCGCCGACGATGGGACGAAGGCCGGCGAAGAGTTATCGTTGCTCGCGATCCCGGACACGAGGATTGAGTCTAACGTGCCGGGACGGTGGCTAATAGCCGAGGGCGCCGCCGCCCTTGCGCGGATCGAACGCGCCACGGAAATTTCCAGGCGCGATAGTGATCGCACCGACCGCTCCGAGCGCGGGCACGAGCTTGAGTTTGTAGCCCATCTGCTCGAGCGCGCTGCGGGTCGCCGCGGGCATCGCTTCTTCAACGATCACGACGTCGGGCGCGGCCTGCTCGTGAATTCGCGGCTCCGCGACGGCGCTGGCGGGATCGAGATGGAACGCGAGAATATTGAGCGCGACCTGCAACACGCCACTGACTATGGTTGGACCGCCGGACCCGCCGGTGGTCATGACGGGCAGGCCGTTCCTGGTGACTATTATCGGCGTCATCGACGAGAGCGGGCGCTTGCCGGGCCTTATCTCGTTGGCGCGCTCGCCTTCGAGTCGATACGCGTTGGGCACGCCGGGCGCGACGGCGAAATCGTCCATCTCATCGTTGAGGATGAGGCCGAGCGCCGGCACGCTCAGCTTGGCGCCGAACACGGTGTTGATAGTGTTGGTCAGCGCAACGACGTTGCCGTCCTTGTCGGCGACGAGCAGATTCGATGTGCCATGATCGTGCGCCGGCGCCGGCGGTGGCGACGATGTCTTTCCGTGCAGAGCACGCTCGCGCAATTCCTGAATGTGGGCGTCGGTCCACAGCCGCTCGATCCGGACGCTTGCGAAAGATGGGTCGGAGTATTGCTCCCGATCGATAAAACCCTGACGCATCACTTCGATCAGACGCGCCAGGTACGGTGGCGAGTCGATGCCGAGGCCGGAGAGATGCCCTGATTCGAGCGCGCCGAGCATCTCGAGGACCACGCCGCCCGACGACGGCGGCGGCATCGTATAGACTTCATAGCCCTCATAGCGGTGGTGAATGGGGTCGCGCCAGACGGGATGATAGTTGGCGAGGTCGGTGTCGCCGATCAGTCCGCCGTGCGCCTTCATGAACGCGGCGAGCGCGGTTGCGACATCGCCGTGGTAGAAATTCGCGACCGGATCGTCACCAAGGTTTCTGAGCGTCGCGGCGAGATTCTTTTCGACGATCGTGTCGCCGGCCCTGGGCGCGGAGCCGTCGGGCTTCAGGAAAATTTTGTTCAGTCCGGGATCTTCTTTGAGCTTCGGCGCGAGCCGTGCGATTTCGTCCGCCAGATGCGGACTCGCGGCGAAGCCGCCGTCGGCGAGTTTCTCGGCGGGCGCCGCGATTTGCTGAAACTTCATGGTGCCGAAGCGCCTGAGCGCGGCGTCGATGCCGGCGATCTCGCCCGGCACTGCCACCGCCAGGACGCCATCGCGCGCCAATTCCTCGTCGGGCTGGCCGTTGCGAAGGTACATGTCGGGACGGGCTCGCAGCGGCGCGGTTTCGCGATAATCGAGCGCATAGAAAGCGTGGGTCTTCGCGATGTAGATCAGCATGAAGCCGCCGCCGCCAATTCCGCACGCGGCAGGATTGGTGACGCCCACTGCCAGCGCGGTAGCCATCGCGGAATCGACGGCGTTGCCGCCGTGTTCGAGTATCTCGACGCCGGCGCGCGCGGCGTCCTCGCTTTCCGATACGACTATTCCATGCACGCCGGCCGCGGAGGTATCGGGAGGCGCGGCGGCGGCGTAGGACGGCGCCGCAACGAACATCGCGATCGCGAGTGCGACCGAGACCGCCGTCGCGCACCGACGATCGGCCCAAAGTTGAATCCGGCGTGTCATCGACATCACGGTTTTACTACCAGTCATCGCCGACGGATGAAAGTACGGCGCTCGTGTCATTCTGAGTGAAAGCTGCTGTGATTGAGCCGAAGCCCTGAGTGCTGCCGAAGGGGAAGAATCCCGGATCCGGGGTCCCTCGGCTTCGCAGACTTCGCTCGGGATGACACAACACACGACCGGCAACGACGACTATTTTTTCCCCTTAAGCTGTTCTATCACCGGGGGCAGGGGTCACCCCTGCCCGCGCGCGACAACGGAGCGCGGCCTTGATACTGAGTGCAGGGGTCACCCCTGCAGCGGGCCGTTAGATTTAGCGATTGCGAAGTGCTTTGATCGCTGGGCGCGGCACCCTAACTCGGGAACCGGAGGAAAAATGGACTTCGCTGAAATCATTTACGAGAAGAAGGATCGGATCGCCACAGTAACGATGAACCGGCCCGCGAAGCTCAACGCGTGGACGCCAAAGATGGGCGCGGAGATGCACACCGCGATGATGGATGCCGAGCGCGATCCGTCGGTCGGGGCGATAATCGTCACCGGTGCGGGACGCGCGTACTGCGCGGGCGCTGACATGGGCGGGCTGTCGGATGTGGCCGCGGGAACTGCGTCGGCGCGCGGGACCGTGGTGCAGGATGAATGGCTCAGCGCGCAGCGCGCCGATTACCGGACGTCGTACTCGTGGCCGCTGGCGCTCAACACTCCGGTGATTGGCGCGATCAACGGCGCGTGCGTGGGCCTGGGCTTCACCACCTGTCTTTACCAGGACATCAGGATCGCGTCGGACAGCGCGCGGATGGGATTGATCTTCACGCAGCGCGGGCTTGCGATCGAGCACGGCAGCAGTTGGATGTTGCCGCGAATCGTCGGCCTGGCGCGGGCGATGGAACTGGCGGTTACGGGCAGGCTGGTGGATGCGAACGAGGCGCTCGAGATCGGGTTGGTCAGTCGCGTCGTGGCGAATGACAAGCTGATGGCGACGGCGCGCGAGATCGCGTCGGGGATCGCGAACAAATGCTCGCCGCTCGGAGTCTCGCAGGCGAAGAAGATGATCTACCAGCATCTGTTCACCGATCTCGCCACGGCCGTACATGACGACGACGCATCGATGGTGATGATGACGCATTCGGAGGACTTCAAAGAGGGCGTGAAGGCGTTTCTGGAGAAGCGCGCGCCGAAGTTCACCGGCAAATAGCGAGGCGTCTGCCCTGAGCCAAACCGCAGGCGACCCCAACTCCTAACCTCTCCTTGTCCGAGGAGAGGTCGGCGTAAGCCGGGTAAAACCCGGTGTCGCCGGGTGAGGTGCAACGCCCGCTAACGCGACCTCGCCGCAGTGCTGTGCGTAACTCTGTTTCCTCGCCCTGCCACTGCGCGGTCGTCGTCAAGGCGCCGAGACTGCCTCCACTTTTCGACTTCGCGCTCGACTTCCCGCTCCAAGCTCTCGGCGTCCATTTCGGGGATTTCGCCACTCAAGAATTCGCGCATTTCGGCCCTAACAGTCGCTTCGTCAACGTCGGGGACCGGTGGCAGGTCAGGGGAAATCTTTGGCATCGGAGCTTCTCCTTATTGATGTTGATCGCAGTATACCAACAGCCACCGAAGATTTACAGGCCGCCTCGCCGCCGCCCGCTACTGCTTCGGCTTGGTGCGCATATTCCGGCGCTCATTGGTGGCGCACGGTCGCGAATCGCGAGACGGCTCTAACTTTGCGTTTACGCGGGCATTCAGGCAACTTCGCGTCCGAAACCGCTCGGTGCTATAGAGAACGACAGTCTGCCAGCGGAGGGAGAACAGCGCGCGGTGATTGCGCCCAATACGGTCGTTGGAAATCGCTACAAGGTGACTCGCCCGCTCGGCGGTGGCGGGATGAAGCAGGTCTATCTCGCCGCAGACGGCATCCCTCGCGCTCTTCGCTGTCGCCTTTGCCGGCGTTTACCACTACCAGCAAGACCAGCGCGGACAGCAGCGGATCGCCGCCCCACGCGAACATCCGCTCGTCTTGAAGCAACCGACGCTGGCGCTTTCGACGCAAACCGGAGAGGCGACCGCGCCGCCCGGTTAAACGACCGGCAGGAGTCCTGAGTTATGGAATTTCTGGGCTTGATTCTTGTCGCGCTCGTTCTAATACCCATCTTTGCTGCGGCGTTTGGTATTGAAAGGCGAAATCGGCTCAGGAACGATGCAAACGCTACCATACGACAAGTCAATGAACTTTCGGACTTTCACCCAGACTTCATAAGGGTGACTATTGAAGATCAAGGTGGCCTTGCGATCGATGAGTCTCGTTGCTTGCTGATGCTCATTAAAGGTTCGCGACGCAAGGTCGTGCGTTTTGATCAGATCGTCTCATGCGAAATAAAAGAGGATAGTGCCAGCCTCGTAACTACGCGAAGAGGGGCGGGGGGCATCGTGATCGGCGGCCTCTTGGCAGGGGGAGTTGGTGCGATCGTCGGCGGAATCGCGTCTCCACAGCGTTCCACAGTAACCTCAGGTGTTCGGAGGATTACCCTCCTTGTTGTCATCGATGATCTAAGTGATCCCAATCACGCAGTGACGTTTCTCTTCGGAGTCGGCGGGACGATTGTGAGCAAGAGTTCAGCGAGCTACCGTAACGGGCTAGCAAACGCTCAGCTTTGGCACAGTCGTATCACGGTTGCGATGCGCCGCGCCGAAGAGGCTAAGTCATTTGCGAGCCTTCCTTCCATAGGTGCGCAGTTCTCGGGATCATCTGGTATTCCACCTTTGACCACTGCCACGGCACCAACCGCCGCAAAAGCCTCACAAGCGCTACAGCCGCCGAGCAACCTTGTCGGCCAACGATACACCGTCGTAAAGCAAATCGGCGGGGGCGCTATGAAGAAAGTGTACCTAGCTGAAGACTCCCGTCTCGCTTCGCGCCAATGCGCTGTGGCCGAAATGCTCGACAATTATTCGAATCCGGAAGAGCAGCAGCATGCAGCGCAGGCGTTCCAACGCGAATGCGACCTGCTAGCCACGCTAGACAACCAGCACATACCGAAAATATACGACCACTTCAGCGAGGACCATCGACATTACCTGGTCATGGAGTACGTTGAAGGATTGACGCTGGAGAAAATGCTTTCGTCTACCGGAGGATCTCTGGGGGAGAACGCATTAATAGATCTCACGCGACAAATTCTGGATACCCTATCCTATCTGCATGGTTTGGGACCCCCTGTGATTTATCGGGATCTGAAGCCATCCAATATCATGATTACGAGCGATGGCCGAATCAAATTGGTTGACTTCGGCATCGCTCGTAATTTCGAGCCGTCGCGGACGGCAACCATGATCGGAACACAGGGCTATGCCGCGCCGGAGCAGTATCGCGGCAAGGCCGAACCTCGCAGTGACATCTACGGTCTGGGCGCTGTGATGCACCATGCGATTACGGGACGGGATCCCACGTCGGAGGCGCCCTTCAGCTTTCCGTCAGTCGGGCACCTTCGGCCCGACGCGCGCCCGGATCTGGGAAAACTCATCGATCAAGCTCTGAGCTACGAACCGCAGAACCGGCCCGCAAGTGCGAACGAGATGAAGGTGCGCCTCGCCAATCTCGCGCCCGAAATCGACTCAGAGAATGCCTTGCGAACCGTGTCGGCCCCGCTGATAAGTGCGGAACAGCCACAGCCGCCGAAAGCGAGCCTCACAGCGCGAATCTTGAAGTTCTGCCCGAACTGTGGCGCCAAGCTCGTTCGTGGCGATGGAGCGTGCGCGAATTGCGGGGAGATAGCTCGGCCCGAAGACGCAGAGGCCTCATCGGCAGACGAAGCGCCTACGAAAGTCTACAACCTAAGTACAAACAAAGCGCTAGCATCTGGTTTGAAGGAAGAGCAAGGGTCGGATGCAGCCTTCTACGCGGTTGTCGGTGGGGTTTTTTTAGTCGTCGGCGTCTTCTTCTTACAGTGGATTGCGACAACTACGGCACCAGCGCCAGATCGCCCTGACGGCGTTAGTACCGTGGGGCCGCCCGCCTTGAGTGTATCGACGGGATATGACGAAATGTCCGAGTCCGATAAAGCTGCTAAGGAAGATCTGTTACTCGAAGAAGTTCGCAGCATTCCCGCTTCTGATCGCGACGCAAACCTGAAGCTCTATCAGCAATTGGCAGCACTGCGACCAAACAAGCGACTGTATAAGCAAAAAGTCGATCACTATGCTCGACTTGTTCGCAGAGAAAATCCAACTGCGGCGACCCCTGATTCATCGCCCACAGTTGACGCGTCGTCTACAACGACAGACGAGTTTACGAATGATGATATTGATCATGGTCTGGCCGCGATCTGCACAACACTGATATTAAACGGGGGTCAAAGTGGGGCCGAGATGTTGGAACGGACTGAAGGCTTAATCTGCGAACACTATAAGATCTGCGGCGAAAGATCTCGGAAGCTTATGCGGGCGACTGCGGACCATTTTGGTGGCTGGGATGAAATTGGTCAAATGTGCCAGTCAAATTTGTGAAGAAGAGGCCAGATATCTCCTTCCCATAATTAATGAGATCTCCCGTGTGGCTTGATCGCATTGACGCGAACGCCCAGCCTTCGTCCTCGCCCAAAAGGCCCCGATAGAGCCGTGTCTTCAACGGCTTAACCATTCCTCAAAACTTTTGGTCGATAATATTCCATGCAAGCATCAACCGCGAGTGTTTCATCGCCGTAGCGATCCGGCGTTTGTTCCGCCGGAGCTGACGAACTTCCGACGAATGGCTTCGACACCTTACCAGCGCAGGCGCCGGCCGCCGCGCAACTACGCGCAGCTCGATCTCTTTGCCGGCAGACAAGCAGATCTCACCAGGGCGGCAGAAGAACCTGCCGCCCTCGAACCGGAGGGCACAGATGCACGACTCCAACCGATTCGGCCAGATGATTCTCAAGCACTGGCAGACGCATCACCCGAAGATGCTGGCCGTTGCGACCGCCGCGCAGGCTCTTTGCTCGCTTGTGCTCATCTGGACGTTAGTCTGTACGTTCGCGTCGCTGCGAGAAGGATCGCGCAGGCGAAATGGGGCAACGGCAGTGGAAAGTCCCTGAAAAGGCCGGCTACTTGTCGAGCGGGTGCTTGAACTTGCGATCGGGATGACGAATCGTCAGCACCGGGCACGGCGACTTCTGGACGACGCGTTCGGCCACGCTGCCCATCAGGACGTGCGCCAATCCGGTGCGTCCGTGAGTGCCGAGCACGATCAAATCGGCGTTCTCGCTCTGGGCCGCGCGCAGGATTTCCATGAACGGAGAACCAACCTTGAGCTGAACCTTGACCTTGAGTCCGGCCTCGCGCAGCTTGCCGGCAATCTTGTCGAGCTCCTTCTGCGCGAGCATCCGCTGCTCTTCGGCAATCCGGCCCATCGCGCCAACGTCCATCGCGGGGCCCAGTTCCGGTGTCATCATTACCGGCGCAAGCGGTTGATCGACATGCACCAGCACGATCTCGGCCGAGAACTTCGCAGCGAGCTCCTGGGCGAAGGTCAGCGCCAGGGTCGAGTCTTCGGAGAAATCGGTTGCGGCGACAATTTTTGAAAAGGTTGGCACAAGGCAACCATAACGCCCCGATGGCAATCGTGGCAAGGGACGGAAGCGGCCGCGCGCGGACTCGACCGGCGCGCTGGCGCTGCATTACAATTTGCCCAGGATCGTGGGAAACTGAAATTCTATGGCCAGCAGCCGCGGATTCGGGATCGCAGACTTCGAGCGCGCCTTCGACGAGTTCTTCGACGAAATGCTGATCGACCGATGGAAACGCGCAACGCCGGCCCCTGAATTCGATCGCGCGCAGGTCATCGACCATCGCGATCGTTACGAAGTGCGAGTCGCGGCGGTCGGCGTCGATCCCGCAAAGATCCATGCCGAAGTTTCGGGCCAGCGGCTGGCGGTTCGCGTGCCGGACAAACTTGGCGGGATGCTCGAGAGTTCATTTGCGTTCTCCGACTCGATCGACGCCGACACCTCGACCGCCAAGTGGTCCGAAGGCACGCTGGTTATCACTTTGCCGAAGAAGAAAGGCCGGCGAATCGCGCTCAAGGATTCGTGATCGCGCGCCGCGAATACCGCTACCAATTATGGCTGACAAGGGCGACCCCATCGCTACCGCCGCCAGCGCCGCGCTGATTCACGTACCGGCGCCCGCCGAGCTTGACGCTTCCGAACTCAAGGGACAGGCGCCGCTCGATGCAGTTTCGCTGGAGCGCGCCGCGTCCAGCGATGGCGACCTCGAGCTGTTCGGGCAGAGCCGCGCGCTTGACGCGATACGGCTGGCGATCGGAATCGACGCGGCCGGCTACAACGTTTTCGTAAGCGGCCTGCGCTCGCGCCATGAGCGCGAATCGGTGCTGCGCCTGCTCAGCGAAAAGGCCGCGACGATGCCGACGCCGGGCGATTGGGTGTACGTAAACAATTTTCGAAATCCCGAATCTCCGGTCGCCATCTACCTGCAGCCGGGCCAGGGAGTCGAGCTTCGCGCGCGGATGACGGAGCTCGTCGGCTTCGTGCTCGAGCAGTTGCCCAAAGCGTTTCGTCGCGAGGACTTCGACCAGGAGCGCGCGGCGCTGCGCGACAAGTACAACAAGCGCGGACAGGAACTGTTCGGAAATCTCGAGACGCGCGCGCGCGAGCGCGGCTTCGCCATCCAGAGCGCGCCGAGCGGGCAGGTGATCTTCATCCCGCTGATCGACGGCAAGATGCCCGAATCGCCCGAGGCGCTCGGCAAGGCGATGGCCGAAAAGACTGACGCCGAGCGCGAGCGGCTGGGGAAGGTGCAGGGCGAGCTGCAGGACGAACTCGGCATGTTGATGCTCAAGCAGCAGGAAATGATGCGCGAGCTGATCGACGACATCCGCGCAATCGAGCGCGCGTTCGCGGCGCGGCTGATCACCCCGTCAATTGAAGAATTAAAGCATCACTTTAATAATCCCGCGGTCGACGCCTACCTCAATGAAGTAGCGGAGCACATGCTCGGCAATCTCGATCGCTTCCGCGAAGCGCCGGCTGAACCGGGGCCAAAGCCGGTTGGGCCAATCGAGGACGGCGCGCGATGGTCCGACTACCAGGTCAACGTGATGGTCGATAACTCGGCCAGGCGCGGAGCGCCGGTGGTGCTCGAGGATGCGCCCACGTATCGCAACCTGTTCGGAACGATCGAGCGGTGGATCGATCCGCTGGGGCGGTCGGGGACCAACTTCACGCGGATCATCGGCGGATCATTTCTCAAATCGCACGGCGGTTTTCTGGTCTTCGATCTCGAAGATGCGGTGGTCGAGCCCGGCGTATGGAAAACGCTCAAGCGCAGCCTCAAGTCGGGGCGCATGACGCTGGAGACTTTCGAGCCGCTGCCGTTTTTCTCGATGAGCGGACTGAAGCCCGAAGCGATCGAGATTCACAACAAGGTCGTGGTGCTGGGCGGCGCGGATCTGTACAACCTGCTTTACTTCTACGAGCCGGACTTCGCGGACCTGTTCAAGGTCAAGGCCGAGATGCGGCCCTCGGTGGCGGCCGACGGCGCGGCGGCGGCGCATTATGCCGCGCGGGTGGGGACGCTGGCGCGCAGGGAGAATCTGCCGCCGTTCGAGGCGGGCGCGCTGGCCAAGATCGTGGAATTCGGGATGCGGATGGCGGGCGACAGATCGCGAGTGCTCGCGATGCTGGAACCGATAGACGATCTCGCGCGCGAGGCGGCGTACTTCGCGCGGATTGAACAGGCTCAGCGGGTTACCGGCGCGCACGTCGAGCGGGCGCTGGGCGAGCGGATGCTGCGGCTCAATTTTATCGAGGAAGAAATCCGCAGGCTGATCGGGGAAGGCACGCTCGTCGTTCATATTCGCGGCACGAGCGTTGGACAGATTAACGGGCTGGCCGTGCTGGACGTCGGCGGGTACAGCTTCGGGCGGCCGGCGCGCGTAACCGCGACCGTGGCGCTTGGGCAGGCGGGCGTGATCAACATCGAGCGCGAGGCGCGGATGTCGGGATCGACGCACGACAAGGGAATCATGATCCTGAGCGGATTTATCCGCGCGCGGTTCGGACAGCACCGTCCGATCGCGATGACGGCGAGCATCTGCTTCGAGCAATCGTACTCGGGAATCGACGGGGACAGCGCCAGTTCCACCGAGCTGTACGCGCTGCTGTCGGCGCTGTCGGGAGTGCCGCTTCGGCAGGACCTGGCGGTGACGGGGTCGGTCGATCAATACGGCACCGTGCAGGCGATTGGCGGCGTCAACCAGAAGGTCGAGGGCTTCTATCGCGTGTGCAAGGCGATCGGCCTGACAGGCACGCAGGGCGTGCTGGTGCCGCGCACCAACATCTCGAACCTCATGCTCGATCCGGAGACCACCGGCGCGATCGAGCGGGGGGAATTCCACATCTATCCGATCGATACGATCGATCGCGGAATCGAGACTTTGACGGGGGTGCGCGCGGGAACGATCGATGAGCCCGGAACGATCAACCATCTCGTCGATCAGCAGCTCAAGCGCATGGCTGATATCCTGCGCGAACGGCCGCTGGGCGAAACTCGCGTGGTGCAGGAGCCGGCGCCGAATCCATCGGCGCCCAAACCACCCGCGCCGCCAGAGCCTCCGCGCTAGCAGCGGCGGATTACATTTCTGGCGGGTGAGAAGGAAACATCGCGGATGACGATAGATCTACGACTCGACCCCGCAGAGGTAGCGCTGCTCACCGATCTCTACGAGCTTACCGTCAGCGCGGCGTTCTTTGAGCACGGATTCAACGACACCGCGTCGTTCGAAGTAGCGATGCGGCGGATGCCGCCGGGCCGCGGATTCATGGTCGCAGCCGGCATCGAACGGCTGGCCGAGGCGCTGGAGGAATATCGCTTCGACGCCGCCGCGATCGAGCATCTCGAGTCGTTGCAACTTTTCAAGCCGGATTTTCTTGAATTTCTTTCGAAGCTCCGCTTCACCGGTTCGATCCGGGCGCTTCCCGAAGGCACGATTTATTTCGCCGGCGAACCGATCGTGGAGATCCGCGCGCCGCTGATCGAAGGCCAGCTGATCGAGACGCTGGCGCTCAACCAACTCGGATTCGCTTCGATCGTCGCGACTAAGGCCGCGCGATGCTTTGTCGTCGCGGGCGGCAGGCGGTTGGTGGATTTCGGTCCGCGGCGCGCACAGGGCGCGGACGCGGCTCTGATCGCGGCGCGCTCGAGCTACCTGGCGGGCTTTCACGGCACCGCCAGCGTGCTCGCGGGCAAGCGCTACGGAATTCCCGTTTTCGGCACGATGAGCCACAGCTTCGTGATGGCGCACGATCACGAGCGCGACGCGTTCAGCGATTTTGTCTCGAGCTTCCCGACGCTGAGCACGTTGCTCGTCGACACCTACGATACGGTGCATGGCGTCGAGAATGCGGCCGCGGTCGGCGCGAAATTTCGCGAGGCGGGCGTGAAAATCCAGGGCGTGCGGTTGGACAGCGGCGACCTCCAGGAACTCAGCCGCAAGACCCGGCGGATTCTCGATCAGGCCGGCTGCGGCGACATCGCAATCGTCGCGAGCGGCAACCTCGACGAATACCGAATCGCGGAACTGGTCGACGCAGGTGCGCCGATCGATGCGTTTGGGGTCGGCGCCGCGCTCGCGGTCAGCGACGACGCGCCGGCGGCTGACTTCACCTACAAGCTCGTCGATTACAAGGATCGCGGCCGGCTCAAGACCTCGGCCGGAAAAATGTCAACGCCGGGCCGCAAGCAGCTTTTCCGCGGTTATGCGCCGAGCGGATCCTTCTTTGCGGACTTGATCGGAATTGTGGACGAGGGCGCGACTACCGTGGCACGCGAGTTTAAGCCGATTCCGGCGAAAACGGTTCAGTTGATGGAGACGGTGTTCGACCATGGCCGCCGGATAATGCCCCGTCCGACGCTGGCCCAGGCGCGCGAACGCCTGATGAACGGACTGACGGCGCTCGATGCCCGCTACAAGACGATCCGGCGGCCGGCGGAGTTTCCGGTGCGACAGACTGCGGCGCTCGGCGCGCTGGTGATCAGCGAAAAACTGCGCGCGGATAAACGCCAGGATTAGATCGCAGCTCTGCTACGGGTTCGGCGGTCCCAAGCCTGACAACACGCCGGCAACAAACGGCGTCGTCCGCTCGGGCGGCGGCGAATCCCGGATGCTCTGTGCGGCTGCCGCCAGGTGGGCGGAGTCGAAAGTCACCAGCAATGGCTTGATGAGGTTCAGGCGAGGACGGGAATCAGGCGTCCATCGCGTCGGCGCCGGATAATCGATCTCGGATGCGGTTGCACGGTAGCGCTCTATCAGCGGTCTCACGCCCTCGTACGAGCCAACGATGACGATGGCCACTTGGCCGCCGGGCGCCGGTCCGATTTGCCAGTCGATATAGGCGTGGGGCGTCGCATCGACCAGCCAGTCGCGCGCAATGAGATCGAGCCGCTTGAGTTCAAGTGGAGAAAGCTTCGCGAGGTCGTGTCCGTCGGCGAGATACTTACTGGCTGCCTCCAGGATCGTATCGAATCGCAGCGCGTTGGCGCGCGCTTCGACCTGCGCGGCTGGAAGTTTGGCGTATGCGGCGAACGAGTCGCGCGGGATTTTGTAAATCCACACGCCTTTTTCGTTCAGCGGTGCGACTCCGAGCGACGCGAGGGTTCGCTTGAAGCTCTCAAAATTTGTTTCCTTCGGGTCCGCGATTACGGCCTGCACGCCGAAGCGGGCGATGTAGGCCTTGAGTTGATCGCCAGCCTCGGGCAGATCGATCCCGCCGTAAAAATACTTCGTCACCGGCATTCGATTGAACTCGAACGGCGAGAATCCCGTCCATCCGCCGGCCATCCGGAAGTACATGCCGCTCTGCATTTGCCAGTTCATACTGTTGCCCTTCTGCCCCCACGGCAA
Source organism: Binatus sp. (SeqCode) (assembly GCF_050013435.1). Classification (GTDB taxonomy): domain Bacteria; phylum Desulfobacterota; class Binatia; order Binatales; family Binataceae; genus Binatus. The sequence goes on from NZ_JBEKFG010000044.1 coordinate 20,498, forward strand.
CGGCAAAATGATCTCGCGCGGTGACAATTCCTTCGCGTAGTTTCCGTCGGTGAAGAATGCGGGGATGTCGAGCCTGCTCACCCAGAACGATGCGTGCGGATTCGGCGCGATTGATGCCAGGATCACGGCGGCCGCCGCGCATTTCGTAAGCGTGCGCGCCGCCGACGCGGCGAACCACATCGCAATCATCACCCCCAGGATCAGAAACGTGTACATCATGAAGCGAACCGGCAGGATGTTCTCGATGAGGGGAAGATGCTGGAAGATGGCCCAGGGCATCGGAAACCCCAGCACTCCAGCAATGTGCAGAGTCGGGCCGATGGCGGCGATGATGATTGCAAGCAGCAAAATCGTGAGAAACTTGCCGGCCGCCGTCGGCCAGAAGCGGCGCCGGAATATCTCGACGAACACGATCAGCACGACGCCAAGATAGTCGCCGTTCTCCAGGATGGTGCCGGTAAAGCGGTCCGTGATCGCGGTCGCAAAATCGGCGCAGCCCCACCAGATGGTGTGCCACGGCACGAGGAATCCGATCAAATCTGCGCTGTACTTGCTCGGCGGCCAGATCGGCCCGCTCGGAAATCCCAAGGCGAGCAAGTAATAAAAATAAGGTGAGAGTATGGCCGTCGCAATCAAGTATCCGCCGATGGTGGGAATGATCAGGCGTCGGAGCCGGATGCGGGCGTCGCCACCGAAATACACAAGCGCAAGCAACAGTGAGAATCCGCAGACCAGCGTGAGGGTCGCGAAGAGGTCAACCGAACACAAAAATTGAGTGACCAGCAGCGCCGCCAGCCCAATCGCGAACCGTCGCGCCGAGATCTCGTCGTCGAGGCGTTTGAGCGTAATCAGCGCGATCAGTGGCACCGGAAAAATCGCGATACAAACAAGGTGGCCGAGTACCTGGCTAAGCATGTATGAAGAAAAACCGAAGATGTATCCGCCCAGGACCGACGGCCAGAACGCGCCCGTCACGCGCCGGCATAGCAGAAACGCTGCAAATGCCGCCAGCGCCGGCATCAGCATCACGATGATGTTGTAGGTTGCGGGCTCGCCCACCGTGATCTGTAGCGGGATCGAGATCCAGGCGGGGAGCGGGACGAAGGTCGTCCACGCCAGGTTGATTCCGAGCGGCGCCCAGACGAAATCGGTGATGAACGGGTTGAGGCCGTGCAGGAGCGAGAACCTCCACCAGTTGAAAAACCACATGGTCTGCGCGGGATCGGTATCGCGCCCAACGTAGTAGCCGGGATGCCCGATGAGCCCGCGATCAAGCAGAAGAGCCGCTAGCGCGAAGTAAAGCGCGAACGCTCCGAACGACTGCAATCGATGTCGCGCTTGATCCGACGAAGTCATCGGCGGGAATCCGCGCCGAGGAATGGCGTCGTCATCTCGGGCGGCGGCGAGTCCCGGATGCTCTGTGCGGCTGCCGCCAGATGGGTGGAGTCGAAAGCCACCAGCAATGGCTTGATGACATCCATTGGAGGACGGGAATCGGGCGTCCATCGCATCGCGCCCGGATAATAGATCTCGGATGCGGTTGCGCGGTAGCGCTCTATAAGCGGTCTCACTCCCTCGTACGAGCCACCGATGATAATGGCCACTTGGCCGCCGGGCGCCGGTCCGATTCCCCAGCCGATATAGGAGTGGCGCGTCTCATCGACCAGCCAGTCGCGCGGAATGAGATCGAGCCGCTTGAGTTCGAGCGGAGAAAGCTTCGCGAGATCGTGTCCGTCGGCGAGATACTTACTGGCTCCCTCCAGGATCGTATCGAATCGCAGCGCGTTGGCGCGCGCTTCGACCTGCGCGGCTGGAAGTTTGGCGTATGCGGCGAACGAGTCGCGTGGGATTTTGTAAATCCACACGCCTTTTTCGTTCAGCGGCGCGACTCCGAGCGATGCGAGGGTCTGCTGCCAAATCGGGAAATTTGCTTCCTTCGGGTCTGCGATTACCGCCTGCACGCCGAAGCGGGCGATGTAGGCCTTGAGTTGATCGCCGGCCTCGGGCAGAGCAATGGCGCCGGAAAAATAGTTAACCACCGGCATTCGTCGGAACTCGAACGGCGAGATCCCTGTCCATCCGCCGGCCATCCGGAAGTACATGCCGCTCTGCAATTGCCAGTACATGCAGTTGCCCCTGTCCCCCCATGGCAACGGCAAAATGATCTCGCGCGGTGACAATTCCTTCGCGTAGCTTCCGTCGGTGAAGAATGCGGGGATGTCGAGCCTGCTCACCCAGAACGATGCGCGCGGATTCGGCGCGATTGATGCCAGGATCACGGCGGCCGCCACACATTTCGTAAGCCTACGCGCCGCCGACGCGGCGAACCACATCGCAATCATCACCCCCAGGATCAGGAACGCGTACATCATGAAGCGCACCGGCAGCGCGATGGAAATCAACGGTAATCGCCCGGCAATCGCCCACGGCATGGGGATTCCCGGGCTGCCCGCCACCTGGAGCGTCGGGCCCATCGCCGCGATCACGATGACGACGAACAGGATCGTCAGAAGCTTCCCCACCGGCTCGCGCCAATACCGCCGCCGAAAGACTTCGACGAATAAGATTATCGCGATGCCGAGATAGGCGCCGTTCTCAAAAATGTTGCCCTGAAAGGTGCGTGTAATCCCGGTCGCGGCGCGTGCCGTGCCGAGCATAAGCGCTTCGGTGGGTACCAGGAATGCCAACAGGTCGGCTGAATAGGTGCCCGGTATCCAGATGGGAGAGTGAGGAAATCCTTGCCCCAGCAGGTAGAAGAGGTACGGCGATAGTACTACGCCTGCTATTGCGTATCCGGCTATGCCGGGTGCGATGAGACTCACCAGTCGCGCGCGAACGTCGCTGTCGAAAAGCGCGAGCGCGAGTAAAAAGGCCAGTCCGCCCACCATCGTAACAGTCGCGAAAAGTTCTACCGCACAAAGAAACTGAACTGTCAGCAATGCCGCGAGCCCAATCGCGTAGCGTCGCGGCGAAATCTCGTCGTCGAGTCTTTTCAAGGTCAACAGCACGATCAGAGGCACCGGGAAAACCCCGAGCTCAACCAGGTGGCCGAGTACCTGGCCAAGCATGTATGAAGAAAAACCGAAGATGTATCCGCCCAGGACTGACGGCCAGAATGCGCCCGTCACGCGCCGGCATAGCAGAAACGCTGCAAATGCTGCCAGCGGCAGCATCGGAATCACGATGATGTTGTAGGTCGCGGGCTCGCCCACCGTGAGTTGCAGAGGAATCGAGATCAACGATGGCAACGGTACGCAGGTCGTCCACGCCAGGTTGATTCCGAGCGGCGCCCAGACCCAATCGGTGATGAACGGGTTGAGTCCGTGCAGGAGCGAGAACCTCCACCAGTTGAAGAACCACATGTGCACTCCGGGGTCGGTCTCGCGCCCGATGAAGTAGCCGGGATGTCCGATCAATCCTCGCGCGAAGAAGAATCCGGAGACCAGCAGGTACAGAAGCGCCGCCAAAGTGTCAGGGCGCCAATCCGTTCGTGGACTTCCGGCTTCACCCGCCATTTCGCACCGCTGCACCGTCCACGTAAGTCTCACCTAGCGCTTTGGAGAAGGACCTTGGATTTCAAATAAGGTGTAATCGAGCAGCGGATCGCTGCGGTCCGTGTTGATTATGCTGTGTACCGGCGTCAAGCGTGCATTGATGCTCCTACCTTCAAACCCGCGGAGCTCCGATAACTCAGGGTCTTCTATTTGCGTAGGAAAGTCGACGATATATTTGATTTTGGCGCGGTCGATGTATTGCTCGACCTTTCCTTCGCGCACGTACGGATAGATTTGATCGTTTATCAGGCCGTCGAGATTGACAATTTTTCCGTCACTGAAAAATCCAACGATACCTGTGTTCCATCCTCCCATTCGGCCTGCGGGCGGATGATCTTGCAGATATTCCGCCATCTCCAACATATACCGCTGGGGATTCCAGGTCGGATCGTAGGTACTTGGAATGTTAACAACCACAAGCAGTGCGACGACGCCGACGACATAAGCGCGCGTTGCGCGAGAAGCTGCCTGCGCAGCTGGTCCTAGTACCAGCAGCACGGGGATCGCGAAACTGGCCGTGTACCAGGGCTGAAGAGCAGGATCGGCGCCATAGACCAGCAGGTACAGAACGATTGCGCACACGCCGGCGCCAGCAAGCAACTTGGAGTCATTCCCGCCGAGTTCTTCCCGTTCTGGCTCTATGTTCGTATCGTCACTCATGCCCAGCGCAGTGGCGCATAATCTTACCATTGCCGCGAGAATAGATAACCTGAAGATAAATTTGGATGTACGGCCCGACGACGTCATTGTCTGAATGAGGGTCCAGATTGGGCGCGACGGCGAGTATCCAAGCCTGCTTCCCCACAGGGCTTTAATCATCGCGCTGCCCGAAAGGAAATGCCCGCTGAACAGAAAAGTGTGCAAGAAGACCACAGCCAGGCCGACCGACGCACCTGCCAAACCGCAAGAACTTTTCAACAGATATTCGCTGTGACGATTCCAGAAAAATGCTATGGAACATGTCAGAAAGATAGCAAGCGGGAGCCCTCCAAAATCACTCCGCGCGATGCTACCGGCAAAACCGAGAAGGAAGATACCCAAAAGCATCGACCGATGTTCTCCGCGCCGCAGAAATATAGCGCTTACATAGAGAGCTGCCATCAGGATCACATAGGGATATTCCAGCAAGCCGGTACTCTGGAGTGTGAACGATGGAGCGGTGAGAACCAGAAATGCCGGAACCAGAGCGAAAGCTCCGAATTTCTCATATACGAAGTTTGTGATTATGAAGACGCTCAAAATCGAAAGAGCAAGACCAACAGCCATCCAGAATTTAATTGCCAGCCATGGACGGGCCAGTAACCCCGGGAAAAGACTCATTAGATAGACGTTCAAAAGATGAAATCCCGTGGTCGTACTATATCCTCCGTCAAACGACCATTTACCGGAGCTGAGGAAGTGCCGCGCAATCTGGAGCTCGTAGAATGCGTCATCTGCAATGAAGCAAACGAGCACCTTATGCGGAATGAAGATCAACCACACGTAATGGATAATCGCGAGCGCAGCGATCACACAGCTGACCGAGACAGGACCGAAACGTGTAAAGGGCTTGTCAGGCTCGGCTTGCACTTCGATTCCCTTCGCGCCAGGATTCGTCCCGCGCCGCTCCAGTTCATCCGTCTTCACGGCAAACCCGCCATGAATTGAGGATTGGACCAGTCCCAGACGCGCTCCGGATGTCGATCTATATCGACTGCCACGTTCCACCTGACGGGCGCAACCGATATCGCGCCCCGACCATTGATGGCGATGCTAAGCGCAAGCAACGAGAGCGCAGTGGCAATTTCAGCCCGGCTGAATTTCGCGTTATTGGCGCTTCGCAGACGCGCCGCGCATCCCAGTATCGCCAGCAGCACCAGCCACGGGATTGCGTCAGCCAGCAGGCGGGGACCATAGGAATACCCACCCCACCATACCGGCCATAGTGCTACCAACACCGTCTGAATAGCCACGATCGAGAGACTTAGTACTGCAAGTCGGGGGTACCGGATGGTCGTCCGATATCGAATCAACAGATAGAAAACAAAAATCAATGCCGGCATGAAGATGAACAGCCCGCGAGAGGGACTAATGAGAATCGCCGGCAACGTGGTTGCGATGCTATCGATAGAGATGCGTGAGTCCAGGTAGTAATCCGGAATCAACTTTCCAAAAGTGAACCACGAGTACACGACGAATCCGCCGAACCATGCCAGTCCAGTCAACGCGTAGCATATGAACCCGTTGCGGCAAAACAGGAACGTATAGACTGTGATGCAAATGATCGGGATCGCACCGGTCGGCCGCACGAAGTACATCCACGAGAGCAACGTCGCGAGAGCTATGGGATGAGCGCGTTTCGTGCGGCCAGTCTCGCGCCCCAACAGGTAGTAAGCGGCGAGCCCACCAAGGAATATCAGCCAGGTGTGCGACCACATGACTCGCGACGCCGTACTCCATATTTGAGTGCCGAAAGCGGCGCCGACTGCAACTATAAGGCTCGGTCCGACCCCGAGCATTTGAAGCGCGGTGTTGAAGACGACGACGGTGAACCCGGCCATCAGCAGCGCAGCCAGAAGGCGCTGCATAATTCCCTCGCCTAACGGGAGGTAGCGCCCATCCTGGCCGTAGCAATGCACGCCCAGTACATTCATCAGTCCCACAAAGGGTATCGAAAGGATCGAGGTTCCATTTGGATAACAATAAACGACGTTCCCGCGGACCCGGTCGAGCTGGTAAGTCAGAAACGCCGACTGGAGGGGTACCGAAGGAGACTCGCAGCGCCCGGATTCCCGGATCGGCCCGGGAAATTGGTAGGCGTTCATATAAACCGAGTGATTGCGAATGATGCTCTCGCTCAGAAGCATCGAGTAGCGAGCATCCGACAAGTCCCAGATTGGCGACAACATGAATACCACGGCCGTGACCATGAACAACCACAGCCCGACCCGGCGCGCCGTGAGCAGATCGGCCAAATCTCGAATCCTTGGTCCCTTCAAGCGGGGATTGCGGGAGCCGAGGCGAGTGCGGTGGCGGCGTCGAGGATGCATTGCTCGGTCGTTGGCCAATCGATGCATGGGTCGGTGACTGACACGCCGTACTTGAGCTTGGTGCGATCGGAGTTGAGCGGCTGGTTGCCCGCTTCGAGATTGCTCTCGAGCATCGCGCCCATGATCGCGCGGCTGCCGGCGCGCACCTGATCGATCAGCGTCCGCAGCACCGCGGGCTGCTTGGTGAAGTCCTTGCTCGTCTGCGCGTGCGAGCAATCCACCATCATGCGCGGCTCCAGCGCGGCACTCGCGAGCATCCGGCGGCATTCCTCGATACTGGCAGCGTCATAATTCGGCTTGCGTCCGCCGCGGAGCACAACGTGCGTATCGGGATTTCCCGAGGTGCGAATCACAGCCGAGATTCCGTCCTGGGTGATGCCGAGAAAAGAGTGCGGGCGGCGCGCCGATTGAATTGCGTTGATCGCAACCTGCAAATTTCCTTCGGTCGTGTTCTTGAATCCGACCGGCATCGACAACCCGCTGGCCATCTCGCGATGCGTCTGCGACTCGGTCGTGCGCGCACCGATCGCGGCCCACGCGACCAGGTCAGCGATATACTGCGGCGTGATCGGATCGAGCAGTTCGGTCCCCGCCGCCAGCCCCATTCGATTTATCTCGATCAACAATCGGCGTGCGATGCGCAATCCTTCACGCATATCGCAGCTGTCGTCCATGTGCGGATCGTTGATGAGTCCCTTCCATCCCACGGTCGTGCGCGGCTTTTCGAAGTAAACCCGCATGATCATGTAGAGCCGATCCGCGGTGGTGTCCTTCAGCTTCGCCAGCCGCCGGGCATAATCAATCGCCGCGTCGGGATCGTGTATGGAACATGGTCCGACGATACACAGCATCCTGCGGTCCCGCCCCGCCAGGATTGCGCGAATAGTCTCGCGCGCCTCGACCACGGTCCGCGCAATTCCCTCGTCCACCGGCATCTCGTTCTTGAGCAGATGCGGCGCGATCAGCGGTTCGGCGGCGAGAACGTGGACATCCTGAATTTGACGCATAGATGGCCCTTATTTTTATCCGAAAGGCCGCGGCTAACAAAGCCGCTGCCTATTGGGCATAATACCGTCGGATCGAATCCATGGACCTGACGCACAATGTCGTGATGGAAGAGGGCGAACCGGAACCTGGATCAGAAGGGCGGCGTAACAGCGGCGAGCCGTCTGCCGTTGGCCGGCCGCCGCGACTCCTGCGCGTCAGGCTCTGGCAGGCGATTGCGGGGATGTCTGTCGCAATCGCACTTGCGTCCCTTATCGTGATATCCGAACTCGCCGGTTCGCTCGCACGACGCACCAACTATGTGAATCGCCGCGTGGCGGCTCTGAATGCGATCGTCCGCGATCTGCGCCGGCAGACGGCGGTCACGCAGCGCAAGCTCGGCTCCGAGCGCGAACGCGCCACCGTGGGCGAGGTGTTTGAAAAAATTCTTTTCGCGCCAGACCTTCGTACGATCAAACTGGTCGCGCCCGCTGAGAAGGACAAGGAAAAAGACAAATCGATCGCGCAATCCGGCGCCCCCGTTCTCCCTTCCGGGCGGCTCGCTATGAGCGAGTCGTCCGGCGCTGCGATGCTCGAAGCGAGCGGACTCAAGCCAACCGGCGTCTTCGAGGTTTATCGCATCTGGTGGATGCCAAAACGCGGTGCGCCCATTTGGGCGGCGGATTTTCTCGTCGGCGACGACGGCCTCGCCACGGTTGCGGTGGATTTGCCGCCCGGCCACGAGAAAGAACCGTCGCTCTGCGTCACACTGGAGAATGAATCATACAGCGAAGCTCCCGCTGGTCCGATCGCGCTTAAAGGCGAAGCCTCGCCGGTATCGGGAACGGTGCAGAGTCCGCGCAAATCGCGGCGATGACCGCCGAGTCCCGCTGTCAACGGAATCGATCAGTCGGCGCCGACGAACTCGAGCAGAATCGCTACGCCCATGGCGCCGAGCGCAACCATCTCGGTGGCCATATCGGTGTTGTTCCAGAGGTAATAGAAGCCGAAGCCGAATGCCGCCATACCGAATAATCGTCGCATCCTGATGTCCTCGCGTGCAGTCTTCGACAATCTTCACGCACCGCGGCAATCCTGAACGAAGCAAACGACTAAATGTCGCGGCCAAACGACTTTGTGTTATAATACAAATGCGTTGCCTAGTCAAAGCAGGCGTGAGCGCTTGAGACCGCCAATGATTTTCTTTCGGTCGGGGGCTTTACTTCGACCGTCAATATGCGTAAATTGTTGCTCGGTGGCGCTTTACGGCGCGGCCTGTGGAAATTTCGCCTCAGAATCCTCACATAGCCGTTGACACGGTCCGGATTAAGAGAGTACAGTTTCCTTTCGCCCCAAAAGGGTTGGTCTTTGAAAACTGAATAGTAGTGCATGCCTTAATCGGCGGCGGGGGTCCAGGAATGGACCTGATGCCCGACCGATTTCTTTGATTTAATTGCGGTCAGTCCTGCCGTTCCATGACGCGTTAGCAGCGTCTCGAACGGTGGATATACTGAGCTATAATGGAGAGTTTGATCCTGGCTCAGAACGAACGCTGGCGGCGTGCCTGAGACATGCAAGTCGTGGGAGAAAGTCGTAGCAATACGGCTAGTAAACCG
>NZ_JBEKFG010000045.1:0-28523 GCF_050013435.1 Binatus sp. (SeqCode)
AGGGCGCATTCGACAACTTCCGCGTCGTTCCGCCCGACACTGGAATCGTTCACCAGGTGAATCTGGAATATCTCGCGCCGGTGGTTTTTTCGTCGAAGAACGGCGAAGCGTATCCGGACACGGTGATTGGCACGGATTCGCACACCACGATGATCAACGGTCTGGGCGTGGTGGGATGGGGCGTGGGCGGAATCGAAGCCGAAGCCGCGATGCTCGGGCGTTCGGTACCGATGCTGATTCCCGAAGTGATCGGATTTCGGCTGGCGGGCAGCTTGCGTCCGGGAGCGACCGCGACCGACCTGGTGCTGACGGTCACGCAGATGCTGCGCAAGAAGGGCGTGGTCGGCAAGTTCGTCGAATACTTCGGGCCGGGGCTCAAGTCGCTGGCGGTGGCGGACCGCGCGACGCTGGGCAACATGTCGCCCGAGTATGGCGCGACGATGGGATTTTTCCCGGTTGACGATCAGACGCTCACTTATTTGCGGCTGACGGGACGCAGCGACGCTCAAATCAAGCTGATCGAGGCCTACTGCAAGGCGCAAGGCCTGTTCAATTCCGTCGATGCGCCCGAGCCGAAATTTTCCGACACCCTTGAACTCGACCTCAGCAGCGTCGTGCCGAGCATGGCCGGGCCGCGCCGTCCGCAGGATCGAGTGGTGCTGACGGCGGCGAAGAGCGGTTTCCGCGGCGAGCTTGCCAAGGAATTCGAGAAACATCCGAGCGTCGATCCCAAAGAGCTGGCGAAGTGGGTCGCCGAAGGCGGCAACGGCGCGTCGGCGGGCGAAGGAGCAGTCGTCGAATCGAAGCTCGGCCATATCGTCAACAAGGTCGAAGTGAATTCCGAGGGCGGGCGCTACGCGTTGACGCATGGCTCGATCGTGATCGCCGCGATCACCAGCTGCACGAACACGTCGAATCCGTCGGTGATGCTGGCGGCGGGAATTCTCGCGAAAAAGGCGGTCGCGCGCGGGCTGACGGTCAAGCCGTGGGTGAAGACCAGCCTGGCGCCCGGCTCCAAGGTCGTGACGCAGTACCTCAAGCGCGCGGGGCTGACCGAGTCGCTCGACAAGCTGCGCTTCAACCTGGTCGGTTACGGATGCACGACGTGTATCGGCAACAGCGGGCCGATCGCGGAGGCGATCGCCGGCGCGGTGAAGCAGGGCAACCTGGTGGCATGCGCGATACTGAGCGGCAATCGCAATTTCGAGGGGCGGATCAATCCCTCGGTGCGGTTCAACTACCTGGCGTCACCGCCGCTGGTGGTCGCATACGCGATTGCGGGCACGATGGATATCGACGTCGAGCATCAGCCGCTGGGCACGGGTTCAGACGGACGTCCGGTGTATCTGCGCGACATCTGGCCGTCGCAGGAGGAAGTGGCGGCGGCTCTGGCGGGTTCGGTCGACGCCGCGATGTTCAAGAGCGAGTACGGGCAGGTGTTCGACGGCGACGAGCGATGGAAGAGCCTGGCCGTGCCGGAGGGCAACCTGTTCCGCTGGGAGAAGGATTCGTCGTACGTGAAGGCGCCGCCGTTTTTCGACGGCGTGACGGCCAAGGTGGGCGAGTTTTCCGATATCAGCGGCGCGCGGGCGCTGGCGGTGCTCGGCGACAGCGTGACGACGGATCACATTTCGCCGGCCGGATCGATCGGGGCCGACAGTCCGGCGGGCAAGTATCTGATCGCGCACGGCGTGGCGCCCAAGGACTTCAACTCGTACGGAGCGCGGCGCGGAAATCATGAAGTGATGATGCGCGGGACGCTGGCGAATATCCGGCTCAAGAACCTGATGGTGCCGGGGGTGGAAGGCGGCTTCACCGCGCATCTGCCGGACGGCCAGCGGATGACGATCTTCGAGGCGTCGGAGCTTTACCGCAAGGCCGGGACGCCGCTGATAGTGATCGCGGGCAAGGAATACGGGACGGGCTCGTCGCGCGATTGGGCCGCCAAGGGCGTACAACTGCTCGGCGTGCGCGCGGTGATCGCGGAGAGCTTCGAGCGAATCCATCGCAGCAACCTGATCGGGATGGGCGTGCTGGCGCTGGAGTTCAAGGCCGGCGACAGCCGCGAGAAGCTCGGACTGACGGGGCAGGAAGTATTTTCGATCACGGGATTGAAGGCGGGAATGAAGCCGCGGCCGGCGGTGAAGGTGCGCGCACAGTCCGGCGGCAAGACGATCGAGTTCGAGGCGACGCTGCGGGTCGATACGCCCGAGGAGGTCGAGTACATCCGGCACGGCGGAATCCTGCCGTTCGTGCTGCGCGAATTGCTTCGGCCCGTGGGCACGGGTAGCCAGGGTTAAGGCCGCCCGGCAGGGGTGACCCCTGCACCCAGTGTCAACTCCGCGCTCCGTTGTCGCGCGGCAGGGGTGATCCCTACCCCGCGGGCTGAGGTCTGCCCCCAGTATTAAGGCCGCCCGCCGCTGGCGGACACGGCCTGTTAGAACAGGTGAAGGGGGAACAATCGCGGCGCGCGCCAGTAGCCTATTGCATGTGACTGGCGGCGGCGCCGGAGACCGTCGAGGTGCTTGGTCCGCCAGCGGCGGCCGGGGCGGAAGCCGTCAGCGCGGGATCGTCGCTTCTGACGCATTTGTAGAAAGGCTGCACCTTCTTCAATTGCGCCTTGCAGGCAGCTTCGGACTCAAGCGTTTTGAACTTGAGCCATTGGGACATCGGCGCCGCGCTGTTCATTTTGTAATTTCCCGCCGCGTCCTGCACTGGCGGAAAAACCGGCGGCGGCAGCATCAGGTACCAGCTAACCAACAGCATCGCAGTTGCATAACACTTTCGCATTCCCAACGTGTTACCGATTTTTTTAGGCGAATGCGAGAGGTGCGGGCGAGCCTGGTTCAGGCGGGCTGGGGGGCGGGCGCGTCGAGCCCGACTGCCGCGCCGCTCTTGCGGGTGGCGTAGCGGCTGAGCAATCTCACGACCGCAGGCGTGACTTCGTGGATAGCTTCGCGGCGGAAGCCCACGACTTCCGGACCGTGCGCCCGCATCATCCCAAGCATCGAGAGCCGCAGCAGCGCCGCGACCGCCTGGCAGTAACGAAAGCGCTCGAAGTCGATCGGCGCCATCGCATGATATAGCGGCAAGTACAACCCCGCGAAGGTCGCGCGAAGCGAGTTGCCGACGATGTTATCGCGCACCCATCGCGGGTTCTCCAGCGCGGACGAGGACAGAATCACCGACGTCATCGCAGCGTCGAGATGGCGATCGCCGACATCGGCGTTTACCCAGTCGATGACCCCGGTCACGCGCAGCCCAGCCACCATCACGTTGAGCGGGTGATAGTCCATGTGCAGGAGCGAATTGGGGCTGTAGCGAAACCTCGACGCGCGTTCGGCAACCAGATTGAGCGCCTCGCGCAGGCCGGGCAGCGGGCCGGTCTCGACGCGATTGGCGATGATCGCGAGCACGCGATCCAGCAGAGGAGAGCCGGCGTCGGCGCCGGCGCCTGCGATCGGCACATATGCGCGCGGAATCTCGCGCAGGCCCGCGCTTGCCGGATCGAGCTTGTGGAGCTTCGCCTGCGCGCGGACGAAGGAAAAAAATGCCATCGAGAAAGTCTTTAACGAATTCGGGAAGCTGCTGATCGTGAACAGCGGACCGCCCGCCAGCCGCTGCATGATGAGGAACGGTGCGCCCAGGGCGCGATGATCGGCCTCGAAGGCGTAGGGGCGCGGGACGCAGTAGCCGGCGGAGAACAGGCTGGCGATGGTGGTGTATTCGCGAGTGCCTTTGGCGTCGGCCTCGGAACCTTGATAGACGCGCAAAACCATCGATTGGCCGGCCGGGATGGCGGTGAACGACTTCGACGCCGATTGAAGCGAGAACTCGAAGACGGTGGTTTCCCATCCGCTGGCAAGGACGTTCAGGCGCGCGATCGGTGCGCAAAGATACCGGGCAAGGCGTTGCTCAATGTCGCAAGAGTCGAGCATTAGATGACGCGCGGGCGAAGAATCCACGCGAACTGGAGCGTAGTACAGGCGGCGAAAAGTCGCAACCGAACTGACACGCGTGTCAGTTCGTGGAGCGGGGAAGGGGAAATCACTTTATTGAATGTGAAACCCTCGGTGGGTTTCACACTTCCTTCGGCAGGGGTGACCCCTGCACTCAGTGAGAAGACGCGAGCAGGGGTGACCCCGGCACCCACCGTTAAGGCCGCCCGCCGTTGGCGGGCGCGGCCCCTGCCAACGGCTCAATACTGCGCAGCCGTCGCCACGGCGATGCGGCCTGACGGCCGGTTAGAACAGGTGCAGGGGGAACAATCGCGAAAAGAGAGCGACACCCCGACTGGGGCGCGGGATCAAGGCATCGAACGAGGCATGAAATGTTGCGGCGTTGCGGCGCGCGGCGGATGTTCGACCGGCGTTGGGGGCATCGGCGCCATCTTGAGCGTCTCGTTGGGGAGAGTCTGATTGCCTTGCTGGAAACGTTGCTGCACGATCGACGTGAGCAAGGGCCCGCTGCGATCGGCGAGATCGATCGTAACCTCGACCGACAGTCCCAGCCGCAGCGGTTTGTCCTGAGGCTCGGGCCCCTCGATAACAATCTTGACCGGCACGCGCTGCACGACCTTGACCCAGTTGCCGGTCGCGTTCTCGGGCGGCAGGATCGAGAAGGCCGCGCCGGTGCCCATGCTGATCGAATCGACGTGTCCATTGTAGGTGTAGTTGGGATAGATGTCGGCGACGACCTCCGCCTTTTGACCGACGCGCACGTCGGTGAGCTGGGTCTCCTTGAAGTTAGCCGTGATGTAGAGCCTGCCCAGCGGTACGATCGCGAGTAGAGGCTCTCCGACCTGGACACGATTGCCAACGTGGGCGGTCTTATGAGTTACGATGCCGGTGAACGGCGCGGTCAGTTTGGTGTAGCCGAGATCGAGCTTGGCGGCTTCCAGAGCGGCTTCAGCCTGCTGTACAACCGGGAGTGCGTAGCGCGAATGGCCGTCGTTGCGCGCTCCGAGGGCGGCCTTGGCCTGGGTCAATTGATGTTCCGCGAGCGCTTCATCAGCCATCGCGATGCCCAGCGCGGTGTTGGCCTGATCGTATTGCTGAATGGAGTTGACGCCTTCTTCCTTCAGCGCCTTGGCGCGCATGAAATCGATTTTCGCCTGCTTGAGCTGCGACACGGTGAGCGACACGCCCGACCGCGCCGCATCCACCAGCGCGTAGAGCTCATCGACGGATTGCCTGGCGCGCTCGAGCTGAGCCTGGGCCTGCTCGACACGGACGTCGAAGTCGCGTGAATCCAGCGTCAACAACAACTGGCCTTCCGTAACCGTCCAGTTGTCCTCGACATAAACGTTGGTGACGGTGCCGGCAACCCGCGAGGACACCAGCGCGACAGTGCCGTCGACGTAGGCGTCGTCGGTGCTGACATGGCTTTCGATGTAGCGATAGTAGCGAAAGCCGGGAATCGCCGCGGCAAGGGCGACAATGATTGCCACTGCCAAAAGGACCCGGCGTACGAGCTGCGAATTCATAGAATGATTTCAGAGGCGGGAAGATCCAGGCGCGTTATCGAATGGCTCGCTCACTTGTTACAAAGGCTAAGTATGACGAATGGGGGAGGCTGTCAAACGAACCGGGACGATCGAGCGCAACTTCGACGCAGCATCAGGCATGCGCGCGAATTGCGCAGCTACCGCGGGCGCTGACTCAAGATGGGGCGCCAGTCATGGCTCGCGAATCGTCGCGTCCGGGCCATGAACGACGGTTGCCACCACTGCGCCGCCGAGCGTCATGTTGAGAGTGAAACTGCCGTAGTCCTGACCTCCGAAAAAGGTGGCATCCACTTTTCCGTCCGGGTTGTCGAACAAAATCAAAGTCGGGGCGCGGCCGTCGATCACCCATCCAGTGCTGACGTCCTCGACCAGCGCCGAGTAGCGCTCATTGAGGGGACCGGAATTGAAAATCCGCAGGTCCGGGTCCGCCGGCGGCGAGATCGAGCTGAGGGTACCCCCGATCTGCAGCGACACGGTGCCAAAAGGTGCGCTGGTGGACTGGACATTGGCCACGCGAAAGCCACTGATTATTTCGACACTCAGCAGGTTGCTGTTGCTGGTGGTTTTGGTCGCGATGATCGCGGCCGGCAGGATGTTGTTGGCGATTATGATGTCAAGTGGGACGACCCCCTGAAGCGTCCACGACGATCGCGAGTCCGATACGGTCGCGATAAATGGCGTGCCGACGGTGCCGAGAATGTCGTACGCAGCCAGCGGCGGACCGTTGGGCGTATTACCGACGCTCCCGGAAAATCCAGTCTGGTTGTTGCAGGCCGCGACTGAAAAGGCCATCGCGGCGCCGAGCGCGCTCATCGACAAAGTCCGCACGAGATTCCGCATGCCCCGGCTTCCCATCGCGATCACGGTGTCGGAGCCGGTGACGGCGTCGGCGGTAGCGGCTGGATTACGTTGCTGCAGATGCCGGGGCATGTGCCGTCGGGATTCTCGCAGGTGGTCGGGCACCTGATCGCTGGCGTCGGAGTCGGACTCGGGCCGCCGGCTGACGGAGGCAGCGGGATCATGACAATCGCGGCGGTGTCGGGAACCGGTGAAGCTGTAGGCGACGACGACGGCGTTGCGTCGGCCTCGGGTGTCGGGAGTTGCCACTCTTGTACCTGATAAGTGTCGGCAGGAGCGCAGAAGGAGTAATTGTTGCTCGGGGTCAAATTCGGCAACTGATTCTGCACGAGAGTATTCGTTATCGCCACGAAGTCGAGCGATACCGTATCTTGCTTCGACAAGACCACCGAGGTGCCGAGGTTGGCGTTGCCGACAATGCCCGTCACGCTGCCGTGACCGATGCACTCGATCGATTGGTCGAAAGGAGTCGGGGTCGCGGTGCTGCATGCGCCCGGCTTGGAGGGCTCCGCCGGTCCCGTAACGCCTGACTTCACCACGATGGTATGGCCCGGATACGGATCGGTGACACCCTGATAGGTATCGATCGTCGTCGCGAACAAATCGAAGGTGGAAACCGAGGGCGGAACGTTAAGCGTATAGCCGATCGTGCCGCCGTTCGAGCTGGTGACGGTAATCGGCATCGGGAGCGCACTTTCAATATTGTTGGTTCCGGCGTCCTCGGCGAATACCTGGACCAGAGTGGTCTGCCCCGGAACGGGTGGTTCTATCGGTATTGCACCGGTGATGTATCCCGTGTTCAGCGCGAAGTCGCACGCGCCGAAAGTAGGAGTAGTGCTGCCGATAGGAGCGCAAGTGCCACCTTTACTGTTCGAAGTCGGAACTGCGTAGACGAATAAAGGATCGTAGCCCGGCGCGGTGACCTCCATCACATAGGGTGTTTTTTTCGGTACCACCGGAACGTTTTCGAACTCGGCGGGAATGGAGATCGTCCCCGGCAGCGGGAAGTAGCCTGTGTTATCGGTATTCGCCGTCGCGACAGCGACGCACAGGGGGGCGTTACCCGGCACTGAGCAGTCGACCGACGAGTTGGGATTGGGCGGATCGGGCGGAATCAGCAACTGCAGCGTCGCACCGACAATGGGCTTTGTGGCGACGCAATTGTCGCTGATCGTTCCCGTGATATTGCCCAGCGTCTGGCCCCCGGTGAGGCTATTTGATCCGGTGAATTCAGCGTTTATCTGTTGTCCCTGGTATAGCGGCAGTAGCCGCTGTGCGGCGTAAGTATCTGCTCCGCCAGCCACCGCTAGGTCATAGAGAGTTCCGAAAGTGGCGGCCGCCGGAAGTATCAGCGTATATTGCCCGTTTTTGACCGGAGTGCTCGCGATCGCGGTATTGGTTCCGATCGCTTCCGCTGTCACCGTCAGCTTGCGGATCTTTCCCGACGCCGAACTCCCCGAGCCCTTACTGCCGTTGACATTCACGGACCCTGTGACTATGCCCGTCTCGGCCGCATTCGTGGGTGGCGTCGTCAACGTGATCGTTACCGTATATGCACCGCCGGGCACCGTAGGCGGCACAGGGGCCGACATTGAGACTTGAAGGATCAACGGCGTCATTATCTTATTTGCCGGAAAGATCAGCCCGTCGGCATTCGAGAAAGTGATGACGTTGTTGCCAGCCAACTGGATGGGGTAACTGATGCATCCGTCGGCGGTGTTGCTGGGGTTGGCGATCGTGCCCGGCGCGTTGGGACAGTCGGGGACCAACGTGCCGGGATTGTTCGAATCGAGCCGGAGCTCGACAATGCGGTAGGTGCCGGCCTGCACACCCGCGGTGTTGAAGATCTGGGGTGTGTTCTGCGAAGCGTTGAGATCGATCTGCAGGTCCGCGTTCCGGCCGGCGTTTCCGATCCCCGGAGGCACCGGAATCGTCTGCCATTTGCCGTTGCCGGGGGCGGCGCTTACGTCGGGATTGATGCGAACCGACTGAACATTGAGGAGAACATTCTGAAAGTTCGGCGGCGGGACGCCTACAAATCCTACCTCGACCATCGCATTTTTGGCCGCCCGGGCCGACCCGACGCCGGCCAGCAGCACGCCAATCACGATGACGAAAGCTACTATCAGGCCGCCAGCGGTGCGATGTACAAAAGAATGTTTCACACGGATTCCATCGAAGAAGAATTGGGTCAGCGTTTGGGATAACCTAACCGTGGTGCGAACGCAAGAATACAATGGCCTGCGTGAACGTCAAATTGATAGCGGAGCTTGACTGATCGCCTTACCGATCCGGAGAATCAATCCCAGCGATGAGCTTGTCGAATCGAAACGCCTGCTGCGCTCTGTTCGCACTTTTCTTTCTGCTTGGCTTCGGGGTTCGAGTGACCGCGGCGGATACGAGCTTGAAAATCACGACAGGAAACCCGGGCCTGGAGCATTTCGACGCCGACGGCGGCGTGCAGCTCGACTTCGGTCTGACCGATCAGAACGGCAATCCGGTGGGCAACCTTCGCCCCGACAACGTGAAAGTATTTGAAGACGGCAAGGAAGCCAAAATCCTCGATTTTCGCGGAGTCGGCCAGGGCCGTCCCGTCGATATCGTGTTCGTGTTGGACGTGACGGAATCGATGCAGCCTTATATCGACGCGGTCAAGCAGAACGTGATCGCGTTTGCGCAGGACCTGCAATCCAACAGCCGCGACTACCGACTCGGACTGGTGACCTTCGAGGACTACGTGGTGTCGGCGTACCCCGACTGCAACTGCGCCTATCGCAACTCGTTTACTTCGGACGTCAAGCAGTTCACCGAGTGGGTGGGCACCCTGCACGCCGGCGGCGGCGGCGACATCCCCGAGGATCAGCTCGACGCGCTCGCCTATGCGGCGAAGTTTCCATTCCGCCCCGAGGCCGAAGGGATCATCATCATAGTCACCGACGCGCCGTCTCATCATGACGGCGACGGCTCGGCCGACACGGCGCACGATCAGGCCTTCTGGGACCATCATACTCGCGGCGTGCAGGTGACGGATCTGACCGGCACCAAAGTCGCCGCTCTGCTCAAGAAAAATGGGCTCACTATGTATGGGGTGGTTCCGCCGCCGTTCATCGCGCCCGAGTACCAGGAAATCGTCGATGCGACGCATGGCCGTTCGTACAATATCATCACGGAAGAAAGCCGCTTCCCGTCGCTGGTGCGCGAGATCGGTCATTCGATCGCGACGGAGTACTCGCTGACCTATCGAACGCCGCGGCCGATTGAAGATGGCACCAATCGCAGTGTCGAACTGAAGATCGATTATAACGGCGAAGCGGGCACGGCCCAAACTGCGTACCAGGTGCGGGGGCTCGGCGGCGCCGCGATTAACGTGCCGGAGGACATGGGCACGGCCGCTGGAAACTCGACCGGCACGGGGCTTGCGCAATTCTCGTTCAGCTGGTGGAACGGAGCGGTACCGTTGATCGCAATCATCGGGCTGTTCGGGCTGTCGCGAATGAGATTCGGGCTTCCGGCCGATGAACTCAAGGCCATCGTGGAGGCGCAGGGCGCGCCCTCACTCCGGATGCCGTCGGCGCCACCGCCAGCGGCGCGCGCGGTCCAGCGCGCGCCCGCGAGAGCGTCGCAAGCACCTACGACCGCGCCCCGCGGGGCGGGAAATACGCAGGGCGCTCGGCTGGTGTCAGTCGATCGCATCGATCCGGTGCCGGCGGAATACGCGCTGATGAAAGACGAGATATCGATCGGCCGCGGCGAGGACAACGATGTCGTCATTCCGCACGCCAGCGTGTCGCGTCAGCACGCGCGCTTGATGCGCCGCGACGGTGGATTCGAGCTGATGGATCTGAATTCGACTAACGGCAGCTACGTCGATGATCGCCAGATCCATGGCTCGGCGTTCGTGAGCGCCGGTAGCCGGCTGCGCCTGGGCGACATCCGGTTCGTGTTGCAGCTGTAACTCGGGTTTCCGTTTACGGTAGCTTGATTGTGGCAATTCCGGCTAAAATAGCTATGGGAGGATTAGCACGATGGCTAAGAAAGCTGCCGGCCCTACCAGCAATGGCTTCGTGACTTTCTTCGAGACGCTCAAGAGAGCTGAGGCAGGGGCCGGTGCAAACGCTCCTCAGTCTGCCGATCTGTTGCGATATATGACCGCGCCTACGACCGTCTCGGAGGTGGCCTCGGTGAGCGGAGTCTCGATTGTTGACCTCGCCGCCGCCCCCAAGGCCCTGCAAGAGGCGGGTTTAATCAATGTCCAAGGGCTTTCTGCCTCTGACAAGATAGATCTTACGCCAATGGGTGAAAAGCTGGCGGCTTCGATGGCCACGGCGGCGTAACGGACGTTGGCGGCGATCTCTCGGGCTCTCGGGCTCGTTCTGGCAGCACTGGTGGAGAATCAAGACGCGCTCTATGCGATGACATTTGGCTCGTTGGTGGCTATTGGCGAGTTGGTTTCGCGTTACCGCGACCACCCCATCCGAGCGGTGCGGTCGCTGCCGGGACTGACTTATATCGGGATCAACGCTGCTGCCGCATTACTGGCGTAGTTCCTGATTCAAGTCTTCGACTGGAAGTTCATCAGCAGCGAAAATCCCCAAGCGGTCGAATGGGCACGGATCCTCGTGGCCGGGTTCGGTTCAAGCGCGCTATTCCGAAGTTCTCTGATTTCGATGCGCGCCGGTGATCAAGTCGTCCCGGCGGGACCCGCTTCATTTCTTCTTTCGGTGCTCCGCGCAGCGGATTCTGCCGTCGATCGGCTTCGCGCCGCCGACCGCAGCAAGGCGGTAGCAGAGACGATGAGCGGAGTATCATTCGAACGCGCGTTTGAGAGTCTGCCGGGCTACTGTCTGGCACTGATGCAGAACCTGCCGGAGGCAGATCAGGCTAAATTGGGGAAGCAGCTGGCGACGATCAAGGCGCTTAAGATCGATGATGAGGTCAAATCGCTGCTTCTTGGTCTTGCGCTGATTGATGCTGTGGGTGAGTCGGTCTTGGCCCAGGCGGTGAAATCGCTCGAATGGAAGATCAAGACTCCAGCTCCGCCTCCGTTGCCGCCAAAAGGTGCGGCTCCGGGTGCGCAACCCTCAACTCCGGTAAGAGGTTAGACATCCGGTTCGTGTTGCAGCTGTAGGTCGCTTTTTCCCGATCAGTGGCCGGCTCGCTCGAGCGCCTGAGGCGCCAGCATTGCGTTGTCCACGGTTCCCATATCGATATACCAGCATTCGTGATCGGGCGCGGTCGCTCCGGGCATATAGACGACCGAAGTGTAACCGGTGTCGAGATCCTCATCGACCAGACCCAGTTGGAACATCCGCTTGTATGGATAAATGGCGACTGTCGCGTCCGGCACCGGCCGGTCGCGGTAAGTATTAAAGGTCGCGATGGTCTTCCACAGCTTGCCGTCGCGATCGTACTGATCCGACGCCGTGATGAACCATCCTTCTGAATCAATGTAGAAGATTCGCTTCGGAATCGTCGCGTCATGGCCCGGCTTCGAGTCCGCTTCGATCACGTACAGATGGCGCATCTCCCAGTCTTCGGGGCAAATGGTTTTGCCGCCATCGAAGGGGCATTGCGGTTCGGGCGAATGCGCGGCGTGGACCGACGCAAGCATCTGCTTCTCGCCCAGGAAGCGGTAGTTGAAATCTTCGATTTTCGCCGAGAAGCCGAAGTATGAGTCCGGATCGAGCGTGTTAGCGAAAGCACTGCCACCGCCGGCTCCTCCCGCGCCACCCGCGCCGCCCCCGTAACCTCCGCTGCCTCCTCCTCCGCCGCCGCCGAATCCCGGCAAAGCACCGATGGCGTCTGAGAGCACCGCCGGGGATTCACGGCGCAGCCTGCGCGCGGCGGGGCTGAACACCCAGGTGTTGTCCTCGACCGCGGGATCGATATGCCTCTGCCGCACCATCCCGTAGCCGCGCAGCGACGACGGTTCCATGAACGGATAGAAGCCGAAGCGATAACGGATGCCACTGGCCACGCCGTCGGGATCGGTTGGTATCGGAGGCACCTCGATCCGCCCTATGTTGTTGTAGAAGGCGAAATGCCCCACCGTGTAGTAGCTCAACGGCGAGCCGGTGGGGTTCTTGTCGAAGGCGGCAACCTCGGGATAGCGCATATCGATATCGTCGCTGTAGAGCGGCCGGTAGCTGAAATTCCACATTACCTTGGTCGCCACTTGGGGATCGTTCGGATCGACCAGCGGAAACGGCTGGCCGGAGACGTAATTCTTGAGCGTGCCGTCGGCCCCGAGCTGGACCTGGCCCGAGTACTTCTCGGTGGCGGCTCTGAACGGCGGCGGCCATTCGAGCTTGTCGGTCGGCACGATCCTGAGTTGCATGCCCTCGCGGACCAGCACGTAGTTGCCGGGGCTGACCAGGTCGGCGACCTTGGATGCATTGTCCTTGGTGATCACGTCGCCGGGTTTGACGTCGGCTTGGGCACGCGGCAACGCGCACAGCATCGCCGCCAGCAAGGTTCCGGCCACGATTCGCAACGATGACTCTCGCATGTGTACCCCCATGGTGCGCGGCGCCTATTCCGGCGCGTCGGGAGCCATCTTACAACAGTCGGGCTCGATCGAAAATGTCTCGATCGAGAGCCGGACTTTTGCGGCTGAACGGTTTTTTATCGCGCTTGTGCCACTCAATGGCGGCGGGCGAGTCCGTTTCGTTGCATGCGCCATCGCAGCAGATCGAAGCGGTCCTGCCCGAAAAACGGCTCGCCGTTGAAGACCATCAGCGGGACGCCCCAATGCCCGGCGCGCTTCTGCGCGGCCTCGCTTTCGGCGATCACAGCTTCATAACGATCGGGATCGCGCTCGATTTCCGAATCGAGGCGCGTGAGGTCCAGCCCTGCGCGCTGCGCCGCTGCGGCGAGATGGCCGCCGAGATGCCAATCCCTGACGCCGCCGAAAATAACTGCGCTCACCGCTGCAAGGAACGGCAGTCCCTTGCCCGCAGCGGCGGCGGCGACGCCCAACCTCGTCAACCTGTGGATGTACGGTTGCTCGCTGGCCACCTCGCCGGTGCTCATGTTCATGACGATCGGATCGGGGCTGGGCCAGCTGAACGGCATGCCCAGCATCTCCGCGATCCGCGAACAATCGCGAAGCAAATAGGGCGGCCACATCGGGTTCACCTGTTTGAAAAAGCCAGGAATCCGCACCGCGATCGGATAAACCGGCCGCACATTGGCCTTCACGTCGTACTCGTGTTCGAATTCAATCAGACGCGGCGTAACGAGGTAGGAATACGGCGAGCGAAAGGACCAGAACAAATCATATTCGAGTGTCATCCAGCTTCTCCGACCGGTGGTTGAAGTCCGCAATTCGACCCGCGGTTATCTCGTCCGCTAGTTGTTTCATTGCTTATCGCCGAAGTTCAGCGCGCCTGCTAGTTGACGCTGGAGGTGTCGATTGTGCCTGAACCCGCCGGCAATGTGAGCAGCATCCCGTCGTATCCGAGCACGACGCCGTGCGCCCGCACCGCGCCGACCCCGCGCATGAATGCCATCCGCACGAAGGCGTTAGGCGTCGGCGGTCCGATATGGCTCAGCACCAGGAGCCGCACGCCCGCTTCGTTCGCCTCGGCGGCCGCGACCTCGGGCGTCGTATGGTAACGGAGGATGTCGGACATGATCTTCGCAATCCGCGCGTTTCCCCGCCCGATAGCCGCCGCTTCGATAATCTTCACCATCGACGCCGACTGCGCTTCATGGATCAGCACGTCGACGCCGCGCGCCTGCGCCACCAGGTTGGCGCATTTGGTCGTGTCGCCGCTGATCACCACCGAGCGCCCCTTGTAGTCGAATCGGTAGCCGTATGCGGGCGCGACCGGCGCGTGATTGACGGTAAAGGCGGTGACTTTGAGCCCGTTCTCTTCGAGGACGGTCGCCGAGCCACCCGCGCACGGCCCGGCGCCCGGCGCGGTATCGATCTTCACCACGTGCGGTTCCATCGTCCAGTTGGCCGGCGGCATAAGTGCGGTGCCGTGATGCGCCTCGCGATAGTCCCGGTCCAGCGCGTAGGCCTGCGCGAATCCGCCCACCACCACCTCGACGCCAGGCGGCCCGTAGACGCGCAACGGGGTCGCCCGGCCCTGCGCCCACGTCTGCAGGTTAATCTCGCCAAGCTCGCCGATATGATCCGAGTGGTAGTGCGTCAGCATCACGGCCGCCAGCTTGGAAACCGGCAGATGCCACAGCGCGAGGTTCTTACCTGCGCCCGGGCCGGCGTCCACCAGGTACATATTGCCGCCGGCGAAAACCGCCGTGCACGCATCCGCCCGATTGGGATCGGGAAGCGGATTTCCGGTCCCGCACAGGACCACGCGGAGCGCGTCGTCGGCGAGGAGATCATTGCGCGTTGCGCCAAGGGTCCGCTCGACCATCCGCCTCAGCAGCGCATCCTGCACCGCCGGCACGTGCGCCATCCACCACCCGAGTCCGGCCAGCAGCACCAGGGCTGCGCCGCAAGCGGTGAGACGTTTTGCCGATCGCGACATGATTGTTGAGTTCCTCTCGTCTGCGCTCCGAGTTGCCGATTAAACCAGACGGCCGCCCATTGCAAGGTTTCAAGCTCTCGCTCGAAGGCGCCTTGCTTGATCGTTCATCGACGCGCTCTCTATGATTGAGCAAAGAGCGACAGAGGTCACTCCCATGAAAAAGACTGTCTCCAGCATCGGTCTGTTCGCGCTCGCGATTTCGGCGCTCGTATCTATCGCTGCCCGAGCCGATGCGCAGATGCGCCCGATGATGATTCCGCTTCCCACCACGATGGTTATCAGCAAGCCCCCGCCGGGCGAGATCTACGGTAACAAGCAGGTAGTCACGATGGGCGTAAGCGGGAAAACCTACAAGTTCGTGCTGAATGACGCCTACGTTGACGATCCCATGGGCAAAGTCCATTGGCCTGACATCTGGCAGTTGGTCCGCCAGTACAATCCCAACTTCAACGTGACCGGTCTCGAAGAGGAGACGTTCCAGAACATGCAGCCGGGCCAGACCCTGACGGTGCGCGGCATGTTCTCCGCGAACAATCAGACATTGGAAGTGGTGGGCACGGAACCGGGAGCCGGCCGCTTCGGTCCCGCCCAGCATTACTAGAGCGTCGAATCGATCCGACCATTCCCGCTTTTGAGCACAAGTTGTGCCGACCTCCGCGGGTAGTGTACCTTTGGAGGCTCAAATCACGGGGAATTTTGCCAAAAATCGGTAAATGAAAAAACTTACGGGAGCACAAATCATTGTCGAGAGCCTGATTGCCGAGGGCGTCGATGTTGTCTTCGGCTATCCCGGCGGCGCGATCCTGCCGACTTACGACGCGCTACTCGACTCAAAGATCAAGCACATTCTGGTCCGCCATGAGCAGGGCGCGACCCACATGGCGGAAGGCTATGCGCGCGTCAGCGGACGCCCTGGCGTCGTCATCGTCACCTCGGGTCCCGGCGCGACCAACTGCGTCACGGGAATCGCCGACGCGTACATGGATTCCACCCCGATGGTGGTTTTGTCGGGGCAGGTTCCGACCACGATGATCGGCAACGATGCTTTCCAGGAGGCGGACTTCGTCGGCATCACCCGCCCGTGCACCAAGCACAATTTCCTGGTGAAGAACGTCAAGGATATCTCGCGCATCATCAAGGAAGCGTTTTATATCGCCGGCAGCGGACGTCCCGGTCCGGTGGTGGTCGATTTGCCCAAGGACGTGCAACAGGCCGAGCATCTTTTTCACCTGCCCGAGAAAATCGAACTGCGCGGCTACAAGCCGATAATTCGCGGCAATCCGCGCCAGATCGAGCGCGCGATCGAGGCGATCGAGAAAAGTTCGACGCCGCTGTTCTACGTCGGCGGCGGCGTGCAATGGTCCGGTGCGGCGCCCGAGCTGCGCGAACTGGTTAAAGGACTTGGTATTCCAATTACCGAGACGTTGATGGGATTGGGATCGTTCCCCGCCTCCGATCCGCTCCGGCTCGGGATGCTCGGGATGCACGGTTCGTATGCCACCAACACGGCGGTGTGCAACACCGATTGCCTGATCGCAGTCGGTGCGCGCTTCGACGATCGCGTCACCGGCAAGATTTCTGAATTCGCGCCGAAGGCCGAGACGATTATTCACATCGATATCGACCCGTCGTCGATTTCGAAGAACGTCAAAGTCGATATTCCGATCGTCGGCGATATCAAGTCGGTACTCACCGACATGCTGACCACGATTAAGAGCCGCGAGAGTATGGCGAAGCGCCACGCCGATTGGACGAAATGGCATCAGCAGATCCTCAAGTGGCAGAAGGAGAAACCGCTCTACGAGAACATTCATCGTGGCGAGAGCGTCTCCCCGCACGACGTTATTGCCGAACTGGCCAATCTCACCAAGAGCGATTGCATTCTGGTTACTGACGTCGGGCAGCATCAGATGTGGGTAGCTCAGATGTTCCCGTTTGAGCATCCCCGCTCATGGCTGACCTCCGGTGGACTGGGCACCATGGGCTACGGATTGCCGGCCGGGATCGGTGCGACATTTGCCGCGCCTGACAAGAAGGTCGTGGTGGTCTCGGGCGACGGCTCGATTCAGATGAATATCCAGGAACTGGGTACCGCGGTCCAATACAAAGTCGATATCAAGGTAGTCATACTCAATAACTACTTCCTCGGGATGGTTCGCCAATGGCAGGAGAAGTTCTACGCCGAACGGTATTCATACACCGCGATGTCGGTGCCGAATTTCGTCAAGCTGGCCG
Source organism: Binatus sp. (SeqCode) (assembly GCF_050013435.1). GTDB lineage: Bacteria > Desulfobacterota > Binatia > Binatales > Binataceae > Binatus. The sequence goes on from NZ_JBEKFG010000045.1 coordinate 17,101, forward strand.
ATGCCTACGGGGCGCGCGGCTTCCGAATTGAAAAATCGAAAGATCTGGTCGCCACGATGAAGGAAGCATTCGCGACCCCCGGTCCGGTACTCATCGACATCGTGATCCCCAAGGAAGAGGCGGTGATGCCGATGATTCCGCCCGGCGGCGCGATGTCCGAGATGCTGTTCGCCTGAACGAGGGCCGCGCTGTCGAAGCCGGGAATATCTTTTTCCGCAGGAGACGCACTCATGGCCGCGCGCGTACCGTATCTGAATCGCGAAGACCTTCCCGAAGCCGAGCGCGTCATCTTCGACAACCTGGCCGCGGAGAGTGGCGGCACCGTCGGCAATCTCTTCCGCGTACTCGCGCATACGCCAAAATTTCTGCGCCGCTTCTGCTCGATGGGTAACAGCCTGCGCAACAAGACCGCGCTCGACCCGAAACTCCGCGAACTCGCGATCCTCACCGTGGGACGGCTGACCGATGCGCAATACGAGTTCGTCCATCATTTGAGCATCGCACGGCGCGTCGGCGTCTCGCGCGAGCAGCTCCAGGCGCTTGCCGACTGGGAGCAGTCCTCGAAGTTCAGCGACCATGAGCGCGTCGTGATTCGTTACGCCGTCGAGGCCACCAGCAACGTGCGCGTGACCGACGCGACCTGGAATGCCCTGAAGACGTTTCTCGATACGCAGCGCATGATGGAACTGGTGCAGAACGTCGCCTTCTACAATATGGTCGTGCGCATACTGGAGCCGGTCGGCGTCGAGCTCGAGCCCGGCGCGACCAGGGATTAGCGCCGCGCCGCAACACCGAAACACCGATTCGCCGCCGCCCCCCGACTTCTTCGAACAGGGAATCGAGCTCTTCAATCAGGGGCGCTTCTTCGAGTGTCATGAAGCATGGGAGGAAATCTGGAAGCGCTCCGACGGCGCGGTGAAGCTTTTTTACCAGGGATTGATCCAGGCTGCGGTCGCAATTCTGCACGCGCAGCGCGGAAACCTCGAGGGCGCACGCTCGCTGTATCAGAAAGCGTCGGCCAGGCTCGATTCAATTCCGTACGAGCACATGGGTCTCGCAGTCGGCGATCTGCGCGTCGAGTTGAGCCGATTTATTGAAATCGCATGCCGCGCGGACGCCGGCCCGCTTCCCGCTCCTCCGAGATTGCGCCGAATCCGGAAATCACGCGCTTAGAACGGCGCCTCCGCTCTAGAACGGGATGTCCTCGTCGTCCATCGGCGCGACGTCGTCGCCCGCGCCGCCACCGCTTGCGGGTGCGCGACTGCGAGCGCCGCCGCCGGCGTCTCCCGCCTCATCGCCCATCGGAGCGCCGCCGCGCGAGCTCAGGAACTGCACGCGCATCGCGACAATCTCCGTGACCTTGCGCTTGCCGCTGCCGTCTTTCGCTTCGTACTCGCGGTAGGAAATTCTGCCCTCGATGTAGACCGGGCTTCCCTTTTTCAGATACTGCGCGCAGGTCTCGCCCTGTTTGCCCCAGACGATGATGTTGTGCCAGTCGGTGCGGTCCTGCCGCGTCCCGCTCTTGTCGGCGAACGACTCCTTGGTCGCAATCGAAAAGTTGGTGACCGAGGTGCCCGAGTTGGTGAACCGGGTTTCGGGGTCGCGTCCCAGGTTGCCGATTAGAATTACTTTGTTTACCGACGCCGCCATCTTCGCCACCTCATGATCCGAAAACTAGCCCCGCCCCGTTCTCAAGGCAAGGCGCAGCGTCCGGACCCCGCCTTTCGCCTGCGTTTTCTGACCGATATAATTCGCCTCGGTGCGGAGGCAGGATAGGGCGATGGCGGTAAGCACTTCCACGACCGCTGCGGTCCGAATTGTAGCGCTGGGCGGGTTGGGCGAAATCGGGCTCAACCTGATGGCGATTGAATGCGCCGGGCGCGCGATCGTGATCGATTGCGGTGTGATGTTCCCCGACGAGCCCGCGCTCGGATTGGGTACCTATATACCCGAGATGGCGTGGCTCGAGCGCAGCCACGTCGCGGTTGAGGCGGTGGTTCTCACCCACGCCCACGAGGATCACATCGGCGCGCTTCCGCATCTGCTGCGCCGCTTCAACGTTCCCGTTTATGGAACCGATATAACGCTCGCGTTTACCCGCCGGCGCCTCGCCGATGCGGAGTTCGACGATCCGGTCGATCTGCGGACGATTGCGCCGCGGGGGGTATTCGAGGCTGGCCCGTTCACGGTCGAACCGATTCGGGTCACGCATTCGACCCCGAACTCGATTGCGCTGGCGATTCGAACTCCCGCCGGGATCATCGTTCATAGCGGCGACTTCAAGATCGATGACGCTCCCGTGGACGGCGAGCTGTTCGATCGCCAACGCTTCGCCGAGCTTGGTGAGGAAGGCGTTGCTGTCCTGCTCTCGGATTCGACCAACGTCGAGCGCCCCGGCCGCTCGGGCTCGGAAAGTTCGCTCAAGCCCGTCCTGCGCGAGCTCGCATCGCGCGCGCGCGGAAGGTTTTTCCTGTCGGCCTTTTCGTCGCATCTGCATCGGATTCGCCAGGTGGTCGAGGTCTCGCGCGAGTTCGGCCGCCGGGTCGTTCCGCTCGGACGCGCGATGGCCGATAGCGTGCGGCTGGGCCTCGAGACCGGCCAGCTTCCATTTGCGCAAGCGATGTTTGTCGAGCCGGGCGAGGCCGAGTTCATCGACGGCAACCGGCTGAGCTATCTGACCAGCGGAAGCCAGGGCGAACCGCTCTCCGCGCTGGCCAAACTCGCCGCCGACGCCCACCCGCGCGTGCGTATCGAGCATGGCGACGTGGTCGTGCTGTCATCGCGCTTCATTCCCGGTAACGAACGCACCATCAACACCCTGGTCAATCGTCTCTACCGGCAGGGTGCCGACGTCGTTTACGACGCGGTCGCTCCGGTTCACGTTTCGGGGCACGCCAGCCAGGACGAGTTGGCGGAGTTGATCGCGCTCACCCGGCCGCGCCACTTCATCCCGATTCATGGCGAGTATCGTCATCTGAGCCGCCACGTCGCGCTCGCAATTGCCGCGGGGATACCCGAGGACAACTGCTTCCTGCTCGAAGACGGCGATTCGCTGACTCTCAGCCCCGGTGCCCAGGCGCGTCGCGGACCCACCGTCGAGGCGGGCCGCGTGATGCTCGAAGGCGCCGACGGCGGCGATCCCGCCGTGATTGGCGAGCGCCGGGTGCTCGCGCGCGACGGCACGGTAACCGCCGTGCTGGTCCTCTCGTCGAAAACCGGGCGCATCGTTGCGGGCCCCGATCTCCTTTCGCGGGGGCTGGTTAGCGGCGATGGAACTTCCGAGCACATGCGCCGCGCCAAGCAGGAATTAACCCGCCGCCTGGGCGTGCTCGGCGGTTCCCTGCGCGCCAATGACCCCCTAGTGAAGGAAGAAATCGTGCGCGCGATTCGGCGCTACTTCAGCGACGAACTCGGCAAGCGGCCGCTGGTGATTCCTTACGTGACGGAGGTGTGACCCCCATCGCGCGCAAGGAGAAAATGCCCATCGAGATGCCTTCGCCGCCGGCTCGCGAGCCGCGCTCTGCGGTCGAGGAGGTGTTCGTTCCCGTTGCCGCGCATCCCGGCATCCGTATCGCGCGCGAGCTATTCGCCCTCGCGCTGCTCGCGTTCGCGGCCTTCGGCGCGGTGAGCCTCGTAAGCGTCGATATCGGTCGGATTCCCAACCTCGGCGGTCCGGTCGGCGCCGCAATCGCGGCGACCCTCGGCGCTTTGATCGGGTACCAGTCCTACACCGCGATGATATTGGTCGCGTGGCTGGCGCAGCGCGTATGGACGGGCGCGCGGATCGCCACGATCGTGCGCGAGATTGCCGGCGGCGTCATTTTGATTGTTGCGCTCGCGGCCGCCGGCGCCCTGTGGGATCTGCACGACGCAAAGATGGGCGGTGAAATCGGCGCGGATATCGCCACGACTCTCAGTGATTCGCTCAACCTGGCCGGGGGCTCGATCGCGGTCGCGCTCGGATTCATCTGCGGGCTTGCGCTGATGCTCAAGCGGGCGCCGACCGAGCTGTTTTCCGGACTCGCCAACAAAATTCGCCCGCGCCGCGACGAGTTCGAACTTGCCGGCGGTGACACGCGTATCCCGTTCTCGCTTGGCGCCGGCGACGAGATCGAGCCCGGCGGCCTCGACGGCAAGCTGGCGCCGCTGAAGGTCAGGCTGCTGGATATTCGCGATGCGACGGCGCGCGAGAAGCGCGACCGGGCGGCGGCTTCCAAGCCGCGCCAGAAGGGTGCTTTCAAACTCCCGCCGCAGTCGCTGCTGGATTCGCCGCCGGCCGAGCACGCGCAGGTGGACGAGAGCCAGCTCGAGCGCAGCGCGCGGGTGCTCGAGCAGAAGCTTGCGGACTTCGGCGTCGAGGGCCGGGTGGTCGAGGTACAGCCGGGTCCGGTCGTCACGATGTACAAATTCGAGCCGGGCTCCGGAATCAAGGTGAGCCAGGTTGTCAATCTCGCCGACGATCTCTCGATGGCTCTTAGAGCCGCCGCAGTGCGCATCCAGGCGCCGGTCCCCGGCGAGGCCGTGGTCGGCATCGAAGTGCCCAACCGCAAGCGCGAACGCATTTTTCTGCGCGAGATCCTCGAAGCCGAGGAATTCCTCGCCGCGCAGAGCCAGCTCACCATAGCGCTCGGCAAGGATATCGCCGGGCGTCCGGTCGCCGCCGATCTCGCCAGGATGCCGCATCTGCTGATCGCCGGAGCGACCGGAACCGGCAAGTCGGTTTCGCTCCACACGATGATTGCGTCGATTCTGTTCAACGCGACCGCCGACGATGTGCGTCTGATTCTTGTCGATCCCAAGATGCTGGAATTGTCGGTGTACGAAAATATTCCGCATCTGCTGGTTCCGGTCGTCGTCGATCCGCAGAAGGCCGCCTCCGCGTTGCTGTGGGCGACGCAGGAGATGGAGGCCAGGTACCTGCGGATGCGCGAGCTGGGCGTGCGCAATATCGACGGCTACAACCACGCGCTGGCGTCGGGCGCGTCGATCGCACAGCTCAAGATGGCGGGGCAGAGCGTGCCGGCGTCCGACGATCCCAATCAGCCGGCGGTCGGCGCGATCGAGCATCGCAAACTGCCCAAGATCGTGATCGTCATCGACGAGCTCGCCGATTTGCTGCTCGGCGAGGGCAAGACCGTCGAGCGCGATATCACGCGGCTGGCGCAAAAGGCGCGCGCCGCGGGTATTCATCTGATCCTCGCCACCCAGCGTCCCTCGGTGGATGTGATCACCGGACTTATCAAGGCCAACCTGCCGGCGCGAATCTCGCTGCAGGTCGCCTCGCGAGTCGATTCGCGCACGATTCTCGATTCTATCGGCGCCGAACGCCTGCTCGGCGCCGGTGACATGCTCTTCATGCCGCCCGGCAGCGTGAAACTTCGCCGCCTGCACGGGCCGTTCGTCGGCGAGCATGAGATTCGCAGGCTCGCTGATTTCCTGCGTGCGCAGGGCGCGCCCGAATACCGCATGGAAATCCTCGACACCAAGCCTCCGGGCGAGGAAGAGGGCGGCGGATTCGGCGCCGACGTGCAGGACGAAATGTACGACGAGGCGGTGCGGATCGTGATGGAGACCAACCAGGCGTCGATCTCGATGATCCAGCGGCGCCTTCGAATCGGCTACAATCGCGCGGCCCGGATGGTCGAGCAGATGGAACGCGAGGGAATCGTGATGCCCGCCGACGGCGCCAAACCGCGCGAAGTCCGCCTGCACAGCGTCCGATGAGCGTCCGCGGCTTTCCTGAAAATATGTGGAAGGCGATTGTTCCCGCGATCCTGATGATGCTCGTCGTCGCGGCGCCCGCTCGATCGGAGACGATGGCGCCGTCGGGGCCTCCCGTCAGCAAAGATTTGAAGCAGGTGCTGGATCGCCTGCAGCGTCATTACCGCGACACCAGGTCATTCTCGGCGAAATTCAGCGAGGAGATTGCCACCGTCGGCGCGCCCAAACGCATCCGTCAGGGCACGGTTTCATTTCGCAAGCCCGGACGCATGCGCTGGGAGTTTCAGGAGCCTGAAAAACAAACCATCGTCAGCGACGGAGAGACGCTCTACAGCTACGATCCCGATCTCAACCAAGTGGTCGAAACTCCGCTCAAGCAGGCGCTCAAATCGAGCAGCGCGACCTCGTTCCTGCTGGGAATCGGCAATATCAACCGCGACTTCAAGGCCGCGTTCGCGACCCCCGCGACGCTCACCGGGCTGGTCGATTTGATCCTCGACGCGAAGACGGGCGGCTACAAAATCGAGGTCGGGCTCGATCCGAAGACTTATAATTTGATCACCTTGACGCTTACCGACCAGCTTGGCGACACGACCAGGATCGACTTCAGCGACGTTCATGATAATGTGGAGTTGCCCGAATCGATTTTCGCGTTCAAGGCGCCGGCGGGTGCGGATGTCGTGACGGCGCCGGCCACGCCGTGACGCTCGAGAGAACCCGAAAATTATAATCGCCGCCACGGCGCATCGAAGCGCGATTGCCTCGAATCAATGCGACAGGTATTTTTAAAAGCCCCATAAGTTCCTTCCGATTCTGTCATGGAAAAAGTTCACTTACTCACGCTTGGATGCCCCAAGAACCTCGCCGACAGCGAGTTGATGCTTGGCGCGCTGACCTCGGCGGGATTCGAGATCACGCTCGACCCCGAAGAGGCGCAAGTGCTGTTGGTGAATACCTGCGCGTTTATCGAAGCCGCCAAGAAGGAATCGATCGACGCAATCCTCGAAGCGGCCGAGGTCAAGAAGCGCGGCGGTGGCAAGCGGCTGGTGGTTGCGGGATGTTTGTCGCAGCGCTACGCCGCTGAGCTCGCCGCCACGATGCCCGAAGTGGACGTGTTCGTCGGCACCGGCAACTTCCTCGATCTGCCCGAGCTGCTGCGGCGCACCGAAGCGCCCGAGATGCGGCCGATTCCGTATGCCGGCGCGGCGCATCTGCTGCCCAGCTCGGCAATCCCGCGAATCAAGACCGGAGATTTCTTCACGTCTTACTTGAAGATTTCCGAAGGCTGCAATCACAAGTGCGCCTTTTGCATTATCCCCAGGATTCGCGGCCTGCATGAGAGCCGCCCGCTGGCCGACCTGGTCGCCGAGGCGCGCAACCTGGCGGCCGTCGGCGTTGCCGAAATCAATTTGATCGCGCAGGATTTGACCGCCTACGGCCGCGACCTCGATGAGCCGTCTTCGCTGGCCGCGTTGCTGCGCGAACTCTCGACGGTAGGCGGCCTGCGCTGGATACGGCTGCTCTACTGCTATCCGAATTTCGTGAGCGCCGAACTGCTCGACGCAATCGCGGAGCTGCCCAAGGTCGTCAAGTACATCGACATGCCGTTGCAGCACGCCGACGACGCGATGCTGCGCGCGATGCGCCGCGAGCGCTCGGGCGCGGCATTGGTCAAGCTGCTCGATCGCGTGCGCAAGCGCATCCCGGGCGTCGTGCTGCGCACGTCGTTTATCGTCGGCTTCCCCGGCGAGACTGACGCCGCCTTCGAGCGGCTGGTGAAGTTTGTTCGCGATGAGCAGTTCGATCGGGTGGGAGTGTTTACCTACTCGCGCGAGGAGAATACTGCCGCCTTCAACCTGCCGGACCAGGTGCCCGAGCGCGTCAAGCGCGCGCGGCGGGCGCGCTTGATGGCGACGCAGGCGGAAATTTCCCTGGCCAGAAATCGCGGCCTGGTGGGACGCGAGATGGAGGTGCTGGTCGAAGGTCCGATGCCCGGACGCTCCACGCGGATGCGCGGGCGAACGTCGGGGCAAGCGCCGGAAATCGACGGCTCCGTATTTCTTGCGGGCGAGGCGCAGCCGGGCGAGTTCGTCCGCGCACGAATCGACAAGGCGCTGTGCTACGACCTGCACGCAACCGTCGCCGGCGCAGCCGCTTAATATACCGGGAGTCGCAGATTCAATGTCGAAGAAACCAGTTGCCGCAAACCGAAGGAAGTTCCTTGCCAAAACGCGCGAGCAACTGCTGGAAACGAAAACCAAACTGCTCGGCGAGATCGATTCCGAATCGCGGGCCGAACGCGAAGGCAACAAGGACGAGGGCATGGACACCTACGACCTCGCGTCCGAAGAGCGCGATCGCGAGATCAACTTCATCCTGTCGGATCGCGAACGGGCCAAGCTCAAGCAGATCGACGACGCGCTCGAGCGGCTCGACGACGGCGCCTACGGCGTCTGCGAGTCCTGCGGGCTGGAGATCGCCGAGGAGCGGCTCGAGGCGATGCCGTTTTCGCGCCTGTGCCGGGATTGTCAGCAGGACCAGGAGCGCGAGGCGAAATCGCAGCGGCGATTCGACGACGAGCGCAACACCTACCGCAAAATAGGTTCGACCGACGCCGACGACGACAACGCCTAAGCCAGGCGCGCGGGCCGTTGGCAGGGGCATGAAGGAAGAATCACCTGCGCGGTGAGTGGCAGGGGCTGCGGCCCTGCACCCAGTATTAAGGCCGCCCGCGGTTGGCGGGCGCGGCCCCTGCCAGGGGTCACCTCTGCCGGTGGGCATTGTTTACCGCGATGCCCAAACCAGTCATCCTAAACGCTGCAGCTTGCGCGGGAGGCGTAGTTGTCAACGATCGCTGCGATCGCTGGGTCAGAATGTCAGCAACCGGCCAATGAGGATATTTTCCGATATTGAAAGCGATGGATCCGTTGGTTCGTCCGTCGATTTAGCCGGCGTTCGCGAGCGGATTCGCAGCAATCTTTCCGGCGTCGGCGCGACGATTGCACTTGCAAGCGCTCGGGGCGGGGTCGGCAAGAGCATGCTTGCCGTGAATATCGCGGCGGCGTTGGCGATGAAAGGCCGCAAGGTTGCGATCGTCGATGCGGACCTGAATTCGCCCAGTGTCGCGGCGATGCTCGGGATGAAACCGCAGCGGCGCCACGCGATGATCGAAGGAATCGAACTGGCTGCGGGGCCGCATGGCCTGCGCATCGTGTCGAGCGATCAGCTTCCCGGTGGCGAGGCGCCGCCGATCAGCTTTGTGGATGATTACGATCAAATCAACGGCAACAACGCCGGCGAGCCGGTCGCGCCTGCCCCGACGCGGCCCGTGGAACTTAGCTATCGCGAAGCGCTGAGCCGAATCCTGGCGCAATCGCAGTTCGGGAGCGTCGATTTTTTGATCATCGATCTGGCGACCGGCCTCGATCGATTGTACTCGGTGGCTTCTATCGCGGCGCTTGACGGGGTCCTGTTGCTCAGCCAACCGTCCGCACAGGACACCATTGCCGCGCGCCACGCGATGAAAATTGGCCGCGCGATCGGCGCGCCAATCGTCGGCATCGTGGAGAATATGGTCGGCTTCAACTGCGACGGATGCCGCGCAGTTCGCCCTCTATGGCCGGAGGGCGATCTTCATGGAGTCGCGCGCGAGGCTGCGGTGCCAATCCTGGCGCGGCTCGCGTTTGAACCGCGCCTTGCCGACAGCAACGATCGCGGCGTGCTGTTCGTTCGCGAGTACGGGTCCACGCCTACCGGAAAAGTGCTTGCCGATATCGCCAACCAGGTCGAGGCGATTGTCCCCGCGCACCCTCGAGCAGCGGATACGCCCGCCTAGCGGTCGCACAACGACTGGAACGATCGCTTCCTCGCTTTAACCCTTCTAACCGGCCTCCCGCGCCCGCCAACGGCGGGCGGCCTTAACATTGGGTGCAGGGGTCACCCCTGCGGTCACCCCAGCCGCGAATATTCAAACATCCCGGTCCCGCGATGGGCGCCTGCGCGAAAGCTCGCGAATCCGAGCGAGGTGTAAATGCGCGATTGTTCGGGCCCGGGGCGCGAGAGCGGAATAAAGCATTCGACGCTGCCCTCGAGTTCGCATGACGGCCCATCCGGGCGCGTTAACGACGCGGAAATACGGCGCGGCGGTTGCTCGACCGAAGGGGTATCGATCGTGAGATCGCCGAGCTCACACGCCGTCCAGCCGCGGGGGCCGAGAATCCTGGCGCTGCGGCCTGGCGGCCCGTCGCCGCTCTCGACCGAGCGGGCTTCGAGCGCACGCGGCGCATCTTTATCTTCGAAACATGACCAAATCATCCGGCGCGCGGTGAATTTCTGCGGCCCCAGTCCGGTGAACGACATTCCTGCGCGCGCAAATCCGTTCACCGTCCGTGCGGCGCCGTCGATGCAAACCCGTCCCGAAATTCGCCCGAATGAAGCGCTCGACGACGCGCGGTCCTGCGCGGCGCCCGGCGAGGACAGAATCCGGTCGAAGTCGAACTCACCGCCGGCACGGTCGATTTCGAAACGCGCGTTAACTTCGGTGTCGCCGTCGAGCCGGCCCGAAGCCAGCGCGCGTTCGATGCTTAGATACGCGGCAGCGTCGGGCACGATCACCGCAGGTCCGCGAAACGCGAGCACGATCGATTCGCCCTCGCGCCTGAGCGAGAGCGGACCGTGAGTCACGGCGCCGCTGGAACGTGTCGGCCGGCCTTCGGCGGTGAACAATGCCGCGCGATGGCGATCGAACAGCATCATGATTCGCGCGCCCATGCCGACGCCGCCGACGTCGAAGCTGGCCATCGCGCCGATATGCGCCGCGGGGTCGTAGAATTCGATCCCGACGCGTCCGGGCGCCGCAGCCGTTGCAGCCGCGCCGAGTTCGGACCTGACGACTGGCGGGCGCGGCGCGCGATTTACAACGAGAGGCGCGCGCGGGGTGTGCGAACCGGCGCCGTTGGCCGAGAAGACCTGGGCGATGGCGTCTTCGCATCGGGTGCGCAACTCGCCGGGCATCCTGATCGAGACCGACAGTTCGAGTTGGGCCGCATCGACGACACCGCTGGCGGCGGTTTCGGAAATCGATCTGAGGGGCGCGTTGGAACTTTGGCGATGACGCGCGGTGAATGCCTGCAACAGGTTCTGGAGACCGCCGCCCGGGTAACGCATGCCATAGGTCGGCTTGATTCCATGATCATGCAGGCGGTCGGCGAGTCCGGCGAGAGGGCCGTTGATGAAATCGTCGCTGGCCGAGACGCAAGCGGAACCGGGCGGCCGCAGTTCGCCGCCTGAATGCCGCAATCCGAGTCCGAAATCGAGGCGCGGCTCGATAATGTTCCATCCGTGGATGAGCAGCACCGTGACGCGGCCATGACGCTTGACGATTGCGCCGAGCCGATCCGCGATCATTTCGAGCAGCCACGGCGCGCGTTCGATCAATTGCGAGAGACGGTTGCAGTCGAGCCGATTGCGATCCATCGCGACGTTGATCAGCGCCGACGCGCCAAGTCGCGCCGCAAGACCGCGCGTGATGTCGGCGGTATGGAGGTCGTTGACCTTGGCATTGGGGATCGAGCGGGTGCGCGGCTCGGCGCGGCCGCCGTGCGGCGTAATCAGCAGCACGGGAGAATCGGAGTCGATCACCTCGAGCCATGACTCGGAGGCGGCGACTGCGGTATGAAGCCCGGATTCAGGCATTCAGATCG
>NZ_JBEKFG010000046.1:0-27135 GCF_050013435.1 Binatus sp. (SeqCode)
GCACCGATTCGGCGTGGTGGACAAGGAGCGAATCAAGAAGCTCAAGAAGTTGGTGCCGGTGTTGACGATGACCGCGACGCCGATTCCGCGCACGCTGCACATGGCGATGCTCGGCATCCGCGATCTTTCCGTGATTCAGACACCGCCGCCGGACCGCCAGGCGATTCGCACCTTCGTCGCGCATTTCGACGACGCCACCATCCGCGATTCAATCCTGCGCGAGCTGAACCGTGGCGGCCAGGTTTTCTTCGTTCACAATCGCGTCGAGAATATCGACTACATGGCCAGTCATCTGCGCTCGCTGGTACCCGAGGCCAAGACCGCAATCGCGCATGGCCAGATGAAGGAGCGGCAGCTCGAGGACGTGATGCGCGACTTTATCGAAAAGCGGGTCAACGTGCTGGTCTGCAGCGCGATCATCGAATCGGGCCTGGATATTCCCAACGCGAATACGATGATCATCAATCGCGCCGATCATTTCGGCCTCGCGCAGTTATACCAGTTGCGCGGCCGGGTCGGCCGTTCGCGCCAAAAGGCGTACGCATACCTGCTGATTCCCGGCGAACACATCATCACGCGCGACGCCAAGCGGCGAATCGATGCGCTCCGTGAACTGGTCGAGTCCGAGAGCGGCGGCGGCTTCAAGCTCGCGATGGCCGACCTCGAGCATCGCGGCGCCGGCAACCTGCTCGGCCATGAGCAACATGGACAGATCGCGGCGGTTGGGTTCGAGCTCTATACCGAGATGATGGAAGAGGCGATTGCCGAACTGCGCGGCCAGCCCAATCGCCCCGACTTCGAGCCCGAGCTTCGAATCGCAGTGCCCGCGTACATCCCCGAGGCTTACGTCTCCGACGAGAATGAGCGGTTGGTGCTCTATCGGCGGCTCGCGCGTGCGCAGCGCGAGGAGGAGCTCGGCGAGATTCGCGACGAGATGCGCGATCGGTTCGGCCCGGTGCCGACGCTGATCGAAAATTTGATCGCGGCGATGAATGTCCGGCGCCAGATGAAACAGCTGATGATCCTGAGCGCGATTCTCAAGGGCTCGCAGCTCGAGATCAGATTTCATCCCGATGCGCCGGTGGAAACCGCACGGCTGGTGAAGCTCGCGGAGCAGAATCGGCGTACGATGCGGCTGACGCCGTCGTATCAGGTGATCGCGCGAATCGAACCCGGAGAATACGAGCAGCTGTTTGCGCAACTCGACGGTGTCTTGCAGGCCCTGGCGGGCTGTGAAAAGTTGGAAAACTGGACGGCCGCGAAAGTCGGGCCGGCCGTCAACTAGACTAATGCAGAATAGAAGATTGTCCCCGCGCGGCGCCGCGCGACGCGCCCGCGCCCGTTCCGACGTGGCGATGGCGTTGATGGCGTCGCTGGGAATTGTCCTGGCGGGCGCGGTTTCGGGTTGCTCGTTGGATCTCCTCAAGCCCGGCGCCTTCGATATGTTCAAACAGCCGGCTGCTTCTTCCACAGCGACGGCGTCATCAGCTACGGCGTCATCGCGGCCGGCGTTATCGGAGACCGGTAACGCGCCCTGGGCGGCGAAAGCGGCGCCGACCCCGGCCGCCGCGACCCAGAGCGACGAAACGCCACCACCTCCGCCGGCGCCGGTTGCCTCGGATGAGCCGCCGGAACCGAGCACGCCGGCGTTGGATCGGGTTGTCGCCAGCGTTGATGGCGAACCGATCACGATGCGCGAGGTCAAAGATTTTGCGGCGCAGCGCGGCCAGCCGATCGAGACCGACGATTTCGCTTCTTCGGACGCCGCCAAGGTCGTGGTGAAGGAGTTGATCGGGGAGAAATTGCTCGAACAAGAAGTAAAAAAGTACGATGACAAGGTCGATGACGCTCAGATCGACAAGTACATCCAGCAGTTGCGGCAGGACAAACACATGAGCGATGTGGAATTCCGTGCGCAACTGCAGGCGAGCGGAATAAGCTACGACGATTTGCGCAAGCGGGCGCGCCTCGATATCGAAAAAGCAATGATGATCGATCAGGAAGTCCGCGCGAAAGTCGACGTGCCCGACGCCGACATCAAGGCCTTCTACGATGCCCACAAGGAAGACTTCACGATTACCAAGGAGCGGCTTAAGCTCGCGCAGATTCTGATCGAGCTGCCGCCCAACCCGACCGCCGCGCAAGTTTCCGCCGCGCAGAAGAAAGCCGACATGATTCGCGCGCGCGCCGCCAAGGGCGACGACTTCGGCGATCTCGCGCGCGTGTATTCGGACGACGAATCAAAGTCCAACGGCGGCGAGCTGGGATGGTTCGCGCCGTCCGACGTCATGGACCAGATTCTGGCCGCGGTAAGGCCGCTCAAGCCCGGCGAAATTTCAGCGCCGATTCGCACCAGCCACGGCATTCATATCGTCAAGCTCGAGGAACACCAAGTGCCGGGCGTGCAGCCGCTGGCCGACGTCAAAACGTTGATTCGCGCTCATCTGGTCGATGAGCAATCCGGCGCGCAGCTCCAGAAGTGGGTTGACTCCGATCTCGTCAAGCAGCATTACGTCGAGACCATGTATTAGATGATGACGGCGCTCAGACGAAAGACGCCGCCGCTGTTGGCGATCAGCATGGGCGATCCGGCGGGCGTCGGGCCCGAGGTGATCCTCAAGGCGGCAGCGGCGCTCGCCGGCCGCCGTGGTGCGCCGTCGATTGCGGTAGTTGGCGATTTGTCCGCGATGCGCGCGGCCGCCGCCCGCCTGAGCGATGTGCCGGCTCCATCCCAATGGCACCCTGGTCAGCCGCCGATTCGTCTGACCAAAGGACTCGGCGTACTTTCCATATCGAGTTTGCCGGCGCGCGCAATTCGCCCGGGGCATCCCACGGTCGAAGGCGGCGGCGCCGCGTATGACTACATCGTAACCGGCGCGCGGATGGCGATGAGCGGCAGCGCCGGCGCGTTGGTCACCGCGCCGATCAGCAAGGATTGGATGAACCGCGCGGGGCATCATTTTCCCGGCCATTCGGAACTGCTTGCGCATCTGGCGCGAACCCGGCTGTGGCGCATGATGTTCGTGGCCGGCGAGCTGACGGTGGTGCTGGTGACCGCGCATATGAGATTTGCGAAAGTGCCCTCCGCACTGACGCGGCGCAATGTCATGGACACGATTAGCCTGCTCTGCGCGCATTTGCGCGACGCGCTTGGCGTTGCCCGGCCGCGAATCGCGGTGCTCGGATTGAATCCTCACGCGGGTGAAGGCGGGATGTTCGGTGATGAGGAAATCCGCGTGATCGCGCCGGCGATTCGACGCGCGCAGCGCGACGGCATCGACGCGTACGGTCCGCTCGCACCCGACACCGCGTTCATCCGCACGGCGGGTTCGTTTAGCTTCGACGCCGCGGTTGCGATGTATCACGACCAGGGCTTGATCGCGGTCAAGACGCTGGAGTTTGATCGTGCGGTCAACGTCACGCTCGGATTGCCGTTCGTCCGCACCTCGCCCGACCACGGAACGGCGTTCGGCATCGCAGGGAAGGGAATTGCAAATCCGTCGAGCATGATTGCCGCGATCGAATATGCGTGGCGGGCCGCGGCGGGGCGCGAAAAGGCCGGGCAGCGGGCGTCGGCGTAAGCAACGATGGCCGATCGAATCGTCATCAAGGGCGCGCGCGAGCACAATCTCAAGAACATCGATCTCGAGATTCCGCGAGATCGGCTGGTCGTGATCACCGGACTCTCCGGCTCGGGAAAATCGTCGCTTGCCTTCGACACGATTTACGCCGAGGGTCAGCGGCGCTACGTCGAATCGCTGTCGGCCTACGCGCGCCAGTTCCTCGAACAGATGGAAAAGCCCGACGTCGATTCGATCGAGGGATTGTCGCCCGCAATCTCGATCGAGCAGAAGACCACCTCGCGCAATCCGCGCTCGACGGTGGCCACTATCACCGAAATCTACGACTACCTGCGCCTGCTCTTCGCGCGGGTGGGACACGCGTTCTGCTACAACTGCCGCCGCGAGATCACCCAGCAGAGCGTGCAGCAGATCGTTGACCGAATCATGGGATGGCCCGACGGGGCGAGGATTCACGTGCTCGCGCCGATTGTCCGCGATCGCAAGGGCGAGTATCGCAAGGAATTGTCCGAGATGAAGCGCGCGGGTTTCGTGCGCGTGAAGATCGACGGCAAGCTCTACGAACTCGGCGAGGAGCCGGCGCTGAACAAGAACCAGCGCCACACCATCGAAGTGATGGTGGACCGGCTCGCGATCCGCAAGGGAATCGAGAAGCGCCTGTCGGACTCGCTTGAAGTTGCCTTCAAGTACGGGCAGGACCTGCTCAAGGTCGAGCGCCTGGACGGGCCCAACAACGAGAGCGAGATTTATTTCAGCCAGCGCTTCGCGTGCGTCGATTGCGGAATCTCGTATCCGGAAATCGAGCCCCGGATGTTCTCGTTCAACAGTCCCCACGGCGCCTGCGTGGAATGCTCGGGAATCGGATCGATCATGTATTTCGATCCCGAACTGGTCGTGCAAAACGAGGACTTGGGCATCTCCGATGGCGCGATCGCTCCGTGGGCGACGATGAACTATATGCAGCCGGTGCTCGACGCGCTGGCCAGGCATTACAAGTTCAGCCTCGATCAGCCGTGGAAGGAAATTCCGGCCAAGGTGCGCAAGGCGATCATGCAGGGCTCGGGAACCGAGGAGATCGAGTTCGCCTACCAGCGCGGGCATCATCGCGCCGAGTACTCGAAAACGTTCGAGGGCGTGCTCCAGTGGCTGGATCGTCGCTACAAGGAAACCGAGTCCGAAGGCGTGCGCGAGTTCCTCGAGGCGTACATGAACATGCGGCCGTGTCCGACCTGCAACGGCGCGCGGCTCAAGAAGGAAAGTCTGTACGTGCGCTTCAACGGCAAGTCGATTTCGGAAGTGACTGCGATGTCGATCAAGCAGGCGCTCGCGTTCTTCGCCGCGCCCAAGCTGAGCGCGCAGGAAGCTGAAATCGCGAAACTCATTTTGAAGGAAATCCGCGAGCGGCTGAATTTTCTCGCCGGCGTCGGACTCGAGTACCTGACGCTCGATCGCCCCTCGGGAAGTCTCTCCGGCGGCGAGGGCCAACGCATCCGTCTCGCCACGCAAATCGGATCGAGCCTCGTCGGTGTCCTTTACATCCTCGACGAGCCGTCGATCGGACTTCATCAGCGCGACAACCAGCGCCTGCTGGCGACGCTCAAGCGCCTCAAGGAACTCGGCAACACCGTGCTGGTGGTCGAGCACGATCGCGAGACGATGCTCGAGGCCGATCATCTGATCGACATGGGACCGGGCGCCGGAATTCACGGCGGCTACGTCGTCTCGCAGGGCACTCCCGCGGAAGTGATGCGCGATGAAAACTCGCTCACCGGCAAGTATCTTTCGGGACAAGTCGAGATTCCCGTGCCGTCCCGGCGCCGCAAGCTCTCGAACCGATGGCTGACCATTAAAGGCGCGCATGAGAACAATCTGCGCGATCTCACCGTCGCGATTCCGCTCGGCGTCTTCACCTGCATCACCGGCGTTTCGGGTTCCGGCAAATCGACGCTCGTGCTCGACACCATCTACCGCGCGCTCTCGCAGAAACTAAATCACAGCCGCGAACGTGCCGGCGCGTACAAGACGCTCGACGGCGTCGAGCATCTCGACAAGGTCATTCACGTCGATCAAAGCCCGATCGGGCGCACGCCGCGTTCGAATCCCGCGACCTACACCGGCCTGTTCACCCATATCCGCGAGCTGTTTGCGCAATTGCCGGAGGCGCGCATGCGCGGTTACGGGCCGGGGCGATTTTCGTTCAACATCAAGGGCGGACGATGCGAGGCGTGCGAAGGCGACGGTATCATTCGGATCGAGATGCACTTTCTGCCGGACGTTTACGTTACCTGCGAGGTCTGCGCAGGCAAGCGCTACAATCGCGACACGCTGGAAATTCAATATAAGGGCAAGAATATTGCCGAGGTTCTCAACATGACCGTGCTCGACGCGGTCGAATTCCTCGGTTCAGTTCCGCCGATTCGCCAGAAGCTTGAAACGCTGCGCGACGTCGGCCTCGATTACATTCATCTCGGTCAGTCCGCGACGACCCTGTCGGGGGGCGAGGCGCAGCGCATCAAGCTTGCCAAGGAACTCGCGCGGCGCGCGACCGGCCGCACATTTTATATCCTCGATGAGCCAACGACCGGGCTGCATTTCGACGACATCAAAAAGTTGCTCGGTGTGCTCGGCCGCCTCGCCGATGCGGGCAACACCATCGTCGTGATCGAGCACAACCTCGACGTTATCAAGACCGCCGACTACCTGATCGATCTCGGGCCCGAGGGCGGCGATCGCGGTGGCAATGTAGTCGCAAAGGGCACGCCCGAGGAAGTCGCCGGCGTGAAGGCGTCATACACCGCCGGCTTTCTGCGCCAGGCGCTCAACCATCGCGCCGCCGCATAGTCCGCGCATTCACGACGACGTCGTTACAAGTGCATTCAGATGGGTCCTGCTGGCAGAGTTCCTGCTGGCGGCTGCTTGTCCGGATCGGCACGCCACACGAAATATGAATAGGTAAGTAGTACAACCGCCATTCCCATGGCAGCCGCCACGCAGATTGCAACTGTCAGTCGAGGAGGTGCCGCAACACTCGCCATAACACAAACGCCACCGGCTACGATCACCGACCCGCCGAGACGATGCGTTCGATCCCATGAGAGCTTGCTGGAGAGCGTCCAGGGAGTACGAATTCCAAAGAACCAGTTTGGCCTGATCTTGCCCATGAAGTTGCCGAGGACGACCAGCAGAGCACCCGTCATCAGGATTGCGATTGTTGAGACATTGAGATCGTGGCCGCTGGCGACCACCAGCATCATCGCATAGGTGGCAGCCAGGAATAGCAGCACCAGGAGCCGAACGGCCATATAGACTCCGGCAAATTGCGCGTAATTGGCCCGGCCCGGGTCGATGCGCGGCAGCAACAAGGTGAGGAAATAGACACCGACGGCGGTGAGGGGCATAAGAAAAACGCCCTGGAACTTGGAACCGTAGGCGTCGACACCCTGCATGCCCCAATGAATCGGAAACCGATCGGGAGCATTCGGCCAGGTTACCGCCGCGACTACAAACATCGCGAAGACAACCAGCAAGAGAGGCAATTCAGTGCGCCAGTTGAATCGCATTTCTTGGTACTCCCTTTTTTCCTGCGAGTTTCGAGCGGCGCCGACCCGCTGCTCTGACCGAAAGCAATTCAAGGGCGGCGCCAAGTGCTTGCTCGAACGCGGAGACATTCAGACTGTAAACGATTCGGTTCGCGTACCGTTCAGATACCACCAGGCCCGCATGACGCAAGACCGAGAAGTGCCCCGACAGCGTCGATTTGGAAAGGGGAAATCGTTGCGCGATCTCGCCCGCACTTAGCTCTCGTTCCTTGAGCAGGCGCAGTATTTCACGCCGCGTCGGATCTCCGAGGGCGCGATAAACTTCGTTTACTCCCATGGTTCAGCCCTGCCAACGGTATTTCGCCAAATACCGAATTACAAATAGAGCGTACTTTATTCAAAGTCGAAATGGAACACCCGACGTGCCTGATTTCAGGAGAGCCGGAAGGGTGACAAACGCTGGCGACTCACGGTTCCGTACCGGCCGCACCGTCGTAGATGATCCGTCCGTCCGCGACGCGCGCGAATGGCGCGAGCACGTGCGCCGACAATTTCCCGGTCGGCATGATGTGCTCGACCGTCCAATCGCGAATCACAAGATTGTCCGAGATGATTCGCCGATGGCATCGCCACCACAGTCCTTCGGAACACATGTACGCGGTTCGCGCGCCCGCGGCCGCTTGCGTAAGTTCGCGCATGCCATCTTCGAAATCCGCGCTCTCCGTATAGTCCGCGTACGATCGGAACGCGGGAAGCTCCCACGCGCTATGCGGCGAGTCGTCGCGCTTCGAATGACGTCTGCCGCCGAGCCGCTTGATCCATCGATACTCGATTCCCGCGCGCTCGAGCGACGTGGAAAGTTCCGCCTGGTTGAATTGCGGCCATCGTTTTGAGCTTGGGAACGATCGCACGTCGGCGACGATCGCGATGCGATGCTCGCCGAGCAATTCGAGGAAGCGCTCGATCGGATGCGTCGAATGTCCGATCGTGAAGATCAGCGCGTGCGGATCCGGCTCGCTGACGGCCCTATTGCGCGCTGGCGGCGTCGGCGGCCTTCTCCGTCTGCGAGGTTTTGATCTTCGCCTCGCTCTGGTTCGCGGCCGCGACGACGAGCATCGAATCGGGGTGCAGATATTTTTTTGCAGCCGCCAGTACTTCGTCCTTGGTGACCGATCCGATCAGCTTCGGATACTGCTCCGCGTAGTCGGTCCCCAGGCCGTAAAACTCGACCTGCACCATGAACGATGCGATCGCGCTCTGCCGCTCGAGCCCCAGCGGGAAGCTGCCGATCAGATATTTTTTCGCGCCATCCAGTTCGGCGTCGCTGACCGGCTTTTCCTGGATCTCGCGAAGCTGCTGCAGGATCAAGTCGATCGCCTGGTTCGAGCTCTGGTTCTTGGTTTGAAGCGTGATGGTGAACGCGCCCTGGAACTTGCCCGGCTCGAAGCTGCTGGCGACCGAATAGGCGAGCCCATGCTGGCTGCGAACGACCTTCACCAGGCGCGAGGAAAATCCGCCGCCGCCCAGTATGTAGTTCATCACTTTCAGCCGGTAAAAGTCGGGATTCGAACGCTCCACGCCGCCGGAACCCATTATGATATTGGCTTGCACGACGCTTCGATCGATCAGCTTCACATGCAGACCCGGCCCGATCGTGATTGGCGGCGGTGGCGCTTGAGGCGCGACGGAACCGGAAAGGCCGGCCAGCTCTTTTTCAAGTGATACTTTAACTTCGTCGGCGGTCACATCCCCGGCCACCGCGATGATCGCGCTGCCGAGCTTGTAATTGTCGCGGTAGAAGCCGCGCACGTCGTCAGCGCTAAGTTTGCCGGCCGATTCCGCCGAGCCTTCGCCCGGATGCCCGTAGGGCGAGTCGCCGAACAAGTCTTTGGTGAATTCCACATCCGCGACGTAGCCCGGCTGTTCCTCCGCCGCTTTGATCTCCGCGACCTGCTCGGCGCGTTTGCGTTCGATATCGGCCTGGCGAAGTCCGGGCTCCGTCAGGATTCCCGCCAGCAACTTGAGCGTATCGCCCTGGTACTTCTTCAGCGTCGTCATCCCGGCGGTCGAATAATCGCGCCCGGCCGACACCGCGACCGAACTGCCCATGAAATCGACTTTCTGATCGAACTCCGGCGCGGTGAGTTCCTTGGTCCCCTGCGACAGGCATCGCGCCGTCAGCTCGGCCAACCCTTCCTTGCCCTTGGGGTCGCGCCGCGTGCCCGCGTCAAACGCGATCATCATCGTCACCATCGGCAGTCGATGCTCTTCCGAGACGAGCAGCACCGCGCCGTTGCTGAGCGTCATCCGCTTGATCTCGAGTGCATGCGACGGCGTGGCCGCGAAGACGAACGCCGCGATTGCCGCGGCCACTGCAAACATTTTCATCCGATCCGCCGCGCCGCTCATCGGATCACCTCCGCGACTTCGCCCAGGTCGGGAGCATGGCGCAACTCTCCGCCGCTCAGTCCGCCGCCTCCGTGCGGCAGGACGCCGGTCGGCACCAGCACGCCTTCGGTCATGTTGGCCGCGACCAGGTAAGTTTTCGAGACTCGCTGCACGTCAGCCGCGGTCACCTTGTCGATTCCGTCCAGGTACTTGTCGACGAGATGGTAGTCGCCGAGCAGTTCGTACATTCCGAGCATTTCGGCCTCGCGCATGATCGAGTCCTGCCCGAACACGTATTGGGCCTGCTCGAGGTTCTTGGCTTTCTGCAATTCCTCTGCGCCGACGGGAGCATCGCGCAGCGCGGCGAGTTCCTTTTCGACTTCGGCCTGGGTGTCCGCCGCCTTCACGCCGGGACGCATCTGCGCCGACACGATGAACAATCCCGGATCGAACGAGGTCATCTCATAGCCGGCGCCGATATCGATCACCATCTGCTTTTCGACGACCAGCTTCTTGTAGAGCCGCGAGCTCTGGCCGTCGCTCAGAATTTCAGAAGCCACTTCCAGCGCGTAACTGTCGGGGCTGGAAATATTCGGCACGTGATAGGCCTCTTCGAAGGCCGGAAGATTGGCCGCGTGCTGCAGTTCGACGCGCCGGGTTCCCTGTTGCGGCGGCTCGAGTTCCGTCACCGGCGGCGGCTTGGGACCGTTCTTGATTCCCGCGAACGCCTCGCTGATTTGCTTGAGCACCTGGTCGGCGTTGAAGTCGCCGACGGCCACGATCAGCGCGTTTTGCGGCGAGTAATAAGTTTTGTGATACGCCATCGCGTCCGCCAGCGTCAGCCCGTCAACGTCGTGGAACCATCCGATCACCGGCCAGTGGTACGGATGCGCCAGGTAGGCTTGTGCGCGGACCATCTCGTCGAGCGCGTCCTCGGGATTGTCATCGGTGCGCAGCCGCCGCTCTTCGAGCACGACGTGCTTCTCTTTGTCGAAATCCTTGGGCTCGAAGTTGGCCATCCGATCGGCTTCGAGCGTGATCGGCACGTCCAGGTGATCCTTGGTGATCTTCTCGAAATAGTCGGTGAAGTCCGTTTCCGTGAATGCGTTATCCATCCCGCCGTTTTGCTGGATGATCTGCGAGAACTCTTCGGGCCCCACCTTCTTGGTGCCCTTGAACATCAGATGCTCGCACAGATGCGACAGTCCCGTCTTGCCCATCTGCTCGTTGCGCGAGCCGACGCGGTAGAAGACGCTGAGGATCGCCAGCGGCGCCTTGTGATTTTCCAGCACCAGCACTCTGAGCCCGTTGGGAAGAGTCTGCGCCTTGACCGCGTCCGCGATTCCCGCGCGCGCCGGCGCCGAAGCGGCCAGGCATAGAAGGGTACCGAGCGCCGCCATCGGAGCGAGACGGCGATGATTGCCAAAGATCGTGATGAGCATAGCTTACGATCATCTAAGTCCGCCGCCCGCAAGCAAGTCAAGGAACCATCGCCGACGCCGCCGTCTTGCGCTGTGCGCCGCCGATCAAGCTAAATTGCATCGGCGTATCGCTCTTTGTAACAATGGTTAGATTAGTATTGCGACGATGCCTGAAATTGCCGAAAAAGCGCAGGACCTGTTCGAAATCAAGGGCGTCCTGACGAAGTTCATGCGGATGCTGTTTCCGCTTGAGTTCCGCATCGACTCGCTTGCCAACAGCGGCCCCATCCTGCCCTTTCACTATCCGCTCCTGCCCGGCGAAATGATCTATCTGCCCGAGCGGCTCGAACCCTTCGGCACTCGCGGCGACGCCTACATCTACTATTTCGCCACCACCGCCCATCTGGCGGCGCGTCATGACTTCGGCACCTTCAAGCTCAAACTCGCGGATATCGCCGGCTTCGAAGAGCGCGGCGAGACCGGCGTCGAGGCCATCGACAGCTTCGTCGCGTCGTTCGACGACCCCGGCCTGGCCGGCGCTCTGATGCGGCTGGCGGAGTCGGCGCGAATCGACGCCGAACTGGCGCGCCGTTATCGCGGACTTGCACCGCGCATCGCGGGCCTCAATCGCTCTCTACTGGATAGGCTTCATCCCGAGTCCTTGAGCACGATGCTGGTGCGGGCGGCGCTCGATCTCGAGTCGGCCGGCGAAGGGCCGGAGTCCCCGCTGGTCTGGATGGCGGCGCGGCACTTCGCTCCCGTTCGCGAGCGCGGCGCCGACGTCATGACCAGCGTCCGCCAGGTCAGCTCGCTCTATAATTGGCTCCAGGATCTGATTCGCGAGGCGCGCGAACGCGGCGAGGGCGATCCGCTCAGCGAAGAAGAAGCCGAGATGATGCGCAACGACCTGATCAAGGGAATGAAGGGCTCGGAAACGCAGACCTCCGGCGAAGGCGATGAGGGCGAGGATGGCGACGGCGACGGCGAGCCCGATCAGAACGTCAAGATGGACGTCTCGGGCAAGCAATCCAAAGGCGGCAAGGGTAGGGCGCTCTCGCCCGAGGAATTGCGCAAGCTCATCGAGCAGGGCGCCGAGCTCAAACCCTCGCAAGGCGAGGGCAGCGCCGAAGGCGACGGCATGTACCTGACCCAACTGACGGGCAAGCAGCTCAGCGAGCTCGAGCAGATGCGCGAGCAGCTCGGCGAGGTCGGCTCCGTCACCGGTCAGGGACGCTTGATGATCGGCCGCGGCCGCCAGGATTCCTACTACGCCTACGACGAATGGGACTACGTGCTCAACGAGTACCGCCGCAACTGGTGCCGGCTGCGCGAAATTCCGCTGGCCGGCGACGAGGGCGATTTTTTCGAGAACACCCTCGTTCGCTACGCCGAGATGCTGCCCGGCGTGCGGCGCAACTTCCAGCGCATCCGCCCGGCCTCGTACCGGATGGTCCGCGGACTCGAGGACGGCGAGGAAATCGACATCGATCGCACCATCGAGGGTCGCGTCGCGCGCCTGATGGGCGAGACGCCCGACGGCCGCTTCTACAAGGCTCGCAAGAAAGAGGCGCGCGACGTCGCCACCCTGTTCCTGCTCGACATGTCGGCTTCGACCGACGAGCCCGTCCATCGCGAGCCGCGCAAGCCCACCGACGATGACGACACCGACGACTGGATGAAGGCATGGCAGCGCCGCCCGCAAACCGCCAATCGTCCCCGCCGCATCATCGACGTGAACAAGGAAGCGCTGGTCATCATGGCGCAAGCGCTTGAGGAAATCGGCGACTCGTACGCGATCATGGGTTTTTCCGGACACGGCCGCGACAACGTCGAGTTTTACGTGATCAAGGAATTCGATCAGGAACTCACCGACGAGGTGAAGGCTCGCGTCGGCGCCGTCGAACCCAAGCGCTCAACCCGGATGGGCGCCGCGATTCGCCACGTGCGCGAGAAATTCAAGGACGTCTCCTCGCGCGCCAAGCACATGATCCTGCTCAGCGACGGCTTCCCGCAGGATTTCGACTACGGCCACGATCGCCGCTCGAACGCCTACGGCATTCAGGACACGATGGTCGCGTTGAAGGAACTCGAATTGGCAGGAGTGCTGCCGTTTTGCATCACGGTGGACAAAACCGGGCACGACTACTTGCGCCAGATGTGCCAATCGTCGCGCTACCTGGTGATCGAGGACATCGCCTCGCTGCCGCGCCAGTTGCCCAAGATTTACGAGCAAGTCATCCGCTGGTAAGCCCCGCCCTGTTTCCTCTCCTGTAAGGAGAGCTTTGCGTAACCGGATGTTGGTGCTGACGCGATACGCGCTGCCGCGCTCCTTTTTTGTGTCATTCTGAGCGAAGCGAAGAATCCCGGATCTTGCCCCTCTCTGTCAGGGAGCCGTGCATAGCTAGCGCCGGACGCCGGAGCGTCCGACGAGATTCTTCGCTTCAGCAGCTTTCGCTCAGAATGACACGAGTCTTACCTCGCCCGTTATTTCACGGGAGGTGCCACGGGCACACGGCGGCCGGCCGCCTTGCGGCCGGTAGGTGAGGGTGCAGGTTCTGCCGCCGTTTTATTTTTTGTGTCATCCCGAGCGAAGCCGAGGGATCTCGCGCGCCAGCGCGCGCAGTTGTCGGGTAGCCGTCACGCGCAATACGATACCCCCAAGAGGAACTTTTAGGGGGAAACGCATGGATTCCACGAATACCGACAAACCCGTCGGACGTTTTCTCGAAGCTCTCGGTGCCCTCATGATTGGCGCAGGTTTTGAGTGGCTCATCTTCGTTGAGCAGCCTAGCCATCTTGTTGTCATCGGGTTTTGGATCGGCGGCACCGCAATATTCTTCGGCGGAGCATTTTGGGGGCGACTCAAATTCCGCATGCCCGAGCGGTTCGTTGTATCTGTAGAAACCGTAGCCCTAGATTTCAGATATTGGCTCGCGATGATTTTTGTAGTGTGGCTCTATATGTTTTGTGTCACCCTTTTGCAGAGACGGCAAATAGTCGATGAACTTGCAGCCATGAACAACGAGGAGCGGTCGTTTCACGAGGATTTGAGCAATCGGGTGGCAATCTTTTACTCTGACTTAGGCGGCCAACTGAAGATGCTTCGGGCTGATCTAGATCACTATGTAATGCCACGCCATATAGAACCGAACAAAATTGAGGCAATCTCGAAGTACTTACAGAATTTTCCGGCCCATACCCTTATTCTCTGTTACGACAATTTTGATAGCGAAACGGCTGAGTACACCAATCAAATCAGGACGGCAGTATTCAATGGGGGCTGGACAATAGACAATTGTCCCGACCCAGCGGAGGACCTACGCAAACAGGTGGCTAGCACACCGACCTCACCAATAACGCAACAACAACTCTGGAATTTTTGGAACGTATTAACAAATCCAATACCCAAAATTGAGGGCTTGAGACTTGAGATTGGACGATCACAGCGGCTGATCGATGAGATTAACAAAAGAAGACTGCGTCCTGACCCCAAAAATCCCGAGACAGATGCGCTGCTTAGGGATGCGCTGAAGCAGGGCGATGTCACGATTGAACAGTGGGGTGGTGGCGGCTTGCCCCCAGGAGCAAAAGACGAAGAGGTCTTGACGCTAACGGTAGGTCCGAAACCGCGCACCTATCATCCCCCGATGACCATGAAGATGGTTCCGGTCCCTAGCGAATGAAAATTTCAACTGCTCAGTCTCGCTGGCGGCGTTCTCAGATAGCTGAGACATTCGCCAGTGTTCGTCTCTCAGCACCCTGCTGTGATCGCATCGAAGCGCAGCGATCCCGGACTGTTCGTGTTTCGTTCTCCTGAACTAAAAACGTTTCACGTGAAACGTTGGCCTCTGGATCCTAAGAAATAACCCCTGTTTCGCAAAATGCGCCGTAATTCGCGCTGCGCACCGCGACCCGATCAGCGCGCAGTCTCGCTCCGCAAATCGCGCCCCGTTGTCGCGCGCGGTCTCTTAATACTGGCCTCCCGTGCCAACGGTTCTTGCATCGCGTAGTCGCGAAAAGATGCGCTGCGCAGATTTTCGCGTCTTCTCACTGCGGTGCAGGGGTCAGCCCCTGCCGCCCACCGCGCAGGTGATTCTTCCTTCATGCCGCGATCCGCAAATCGCGCCCCGTCATCTCGGCCGGCGCTTTCACTTCGAGCATCCCGAGCAGCGTCGGCGCCACGTCGGCCAGCGTCCCACCGTCCTTCAGCCGCCCTTTGAATTTCGGATCGTAGAGAATCAGCGGCACCGGATTCGTCGTATGCGCGGTATGCGCCTGCCCGGTCGCGGGATCGGCCATAAATTCCGCGTTGCCGTGATCCGACGTGACCAGCGCGACGCCTCCGCGCTTTGCAATCGCCTCGATCACCACGCCCAACGCCGCGTCCGCCGCCTCGACCGCCGCCACCGTCGCCTCGAACTTGCCGGTATGCCCGACCATGTCGGGATTGGCGAAGTTCATCACGATCACGTCGAACTTGCCGCCTTCGATTTCCGCGGCGGCCCGGGTTGCGATTTCCGCCGCCTTCATCGCCGGCTCGAGGTCGTAGGTCGCGACCTTCGATGACGCAATCAGCGCGCGCTCTTCGAGCGGGAACGGCTTCTCGACGCCGCCGTTGAGGAAATACGTGACGTGCGCATATTTCTCGGTCTCCGCGACGCGCAAATTCCTGAGCCCCGCATGCGCCAGCACCTCGGCGAGCGTGTTGCGCACGTCTTCGGGACCAAACGCCAGCGGGAGTGCGAACGAGCGGTCGTACTCGGTCATGCACACGTAGCCGGCTTTCGGGATGCGCGAACGCCGGAAGCCGGAAAATTCGCTCAGCGCGATCGCGGCTGTCAGTTCGCGCGCCCGGTCCGCGCGGAAGTTGAAGCAGATGACCTGATCGCCGTCGGCCATCGGCGTTCGCTCTCCGATCACGTGCGGCTCGACGAACTCATCGCTCTTGTCGGCGGCGTACGAATTCTCCACCGCCGCGCGCGCGCTCGGCGCGGCCGCTCCATCGCCTTCAACGATTGCGCGCCACGCCCGCTCGACTCGCTCCCATCGCTTGTCGCGATCCATCGCGTAGTAGCGTCCCGTGACCGTCGCGATTCGCCCGCGTCCAAGCTGCTTCAGCTTCGCTTCGAGCTGGTCGATAAACTCAAGCGCCGAGCGCGGCGGCTTGTCGCGCCCGTCGAGCACCGCGTGAACCGCAATCCGGCCCGCGCCATTGGGCGCGGCGGCGTCGAGCAACGCCATCAGATGATCGATATGACTGTGCACGCTCCCGTCGGAAAGCAGTCCCCAGATGTGCAGCGTGGTGCCGTTCGCGACGGTCTTTTTTATCGCATCGGTCAGCGTCGGATTGCGCGCGAAAGCCCCGCTCTCGATCGCTTTGGTGATTCGCATCAAGTCCTGGTAGATGACGCGGCCCGCGCCGATAGTGAGATGCCCGACTTCGGAATTGCCCATCACGCCCGGCGGCAGGCCCACCGCCTCGCCCGACGCGTCGAGCGAGGTCCGCGCCTGCGTCGCGTAGAGCCGGTTCATCACCGGAGTCTTCGCCGCGGCGATCGCATTTGACGCGCTGCTCTTGCTGACTCCCCATCCGTCGAAAATCACCAGCGCTGCAACCGGCGGTCGCGTGGCCATCACGATTTCCCGCCCGCCGGTAGCGCGGCGCGCCCGAGCGCGCCGCCACGAAGCCGCACGTCAACTTCGATCGTAGGGTTTCGGCGCGAGTCGGGAATCTCGCGCGCCTTGATCTCTGCGATTTCCGTGGATGCCGCCATCGACTCAAACCTCACCGCATTAGTGGAAGTCCGGCATTCTAGAGCAGGCCGGCCCGGCTTGTCACGCGCAACTCCGGGACAGACACCCCTGCCAACGCCGACGGTTGCTCCTCATCAACCCGTCAGCCGAGGTACCGCACTGGAAGCGCGCTTTCGACTACCGCACCCCTGCTGAGCTCGATGCGCATCGCGCGCGCTTTTGGCCGCGATGAAACGACTTCCTCGAGCCGCGTTCCGGCAAAATGCGCCGCGGCGCCGTCATCGAGCGCGAGCGTCGGCAGGAATCCGCGCTTGATCAGCCGGATCAACACCGGCCGCCGCTCTTTCTCGCTATCGTAATGCGGACAGCACGCACCGCGCACAAATCCGAGCCCATCATTGAGGCCACGAAACGGCATGCCGAACGAATCTGTCAGGCCGTCTTCGAACCAGCAAATTGCGCCCGCGCTGATACCCGCCATCACGATCCCCGCGTTCCAGGCCGCGCGCAGCACTTTGTCGAGTCCATGCAAGCGCCACACTGCGAGCATATTCGCGCTGCTGCCGCCACCCACGTAGATAACGTCCTGATCCCTCACGAATGATTTGAGGTCGCCAACTGTTCGCTCAAAGAAAGCGAGATGGGTCGCGGCGGCCCGCGACGCTGGAAAAGCTGTATGGAAGCGCCTGATATAGGAGGCGTTGTCGCCGCTCGCGGTTCCGACGAAGCAAACGCGCGGACGTCGTTTACGCCGCGCCAGGCTCAACACAAAATCGTCGAGCTTTGGATTGCGCGGTTCCATCGAGAATCCGCCTCCGCCGATGGCAACGATGTGTCGCTCCGCCATGCGCGATTTACTGCAACGCGCCCAGTTTTGCGCGAGTCACCGGACATCCAGCGAGCCGTCTGGCTTGAACGATGAGTGGGGGTTCCAAGCGATCTCCCATGGGTATCCGTCCGGGTCGGCGAAATAACCCGACACTCCGCCCCAGTCCGCGTTCATGGCAGGTTTCAGAATCTTCGCGCCGGCCTTCGCCGCAGCGTCGAGCGACGGTTGCACATCTTCGGCGCGCTCGACGTTGATCGCAAGCGTGACTCCGCCGAATCCTGGTGATCGTAGCGCCGGCAGCGTCGCGTCCTCGGCCAGCAAATCGAATGGGTAGAGCGCCAGCACGCCGCCCGCTGTGCGAAAAAAACTGATCGCCGCGCTCGACGATGCCGATTTCTTCCAGCCGAGTGCTTCGTAAAATTTCGTCGACCGCGCAAGGTCGCTGACGCCTATCGTCACGATGCTGATTCTAGCCGGTACCGTCATCGTCGATTCCTCCTTAAACGGCGCCGCTGTCGCGCAGCGCGCCGATCTCCTCCCACGTGTAGCCGAGTTCGAGCAGCACTTCCTCGGTATGCTGCCCGAGTTCGGGCGCAGGCTCGGCCGCGGCCGCAACTTCGCCGTTGATCGTCACCGGCGCGCCCGGCACCAGCACCTTGCCTGCCACCGGATGGTCGAGTTCGAGCAGGTATCCGTTGACGCGCGCCTGCTCGTTTTTCAGAATCGCGCGGTAATCGACGACCTCGGTCGCCAGGATATCGGCGGCGATAAGTTCCTTGAGCCACTCCGCGGTCGTTCTGGTCGGGAAGATCTCGTCGAGCACTTTCTGAATCTTGTCGCCATGAAAATTACGAATCACGTTGTCCGAGTACTCGGGATCCTTCTCCAGGTGCTGGATTCCGACGATCCTGCAGAACGACGGCCAGCGCTGCTCGTCCACCCCCGCGATGCAGACGTGGCCGTCGCTGGTGGGGAACGCGCCCCAAATCCCGTGCAGGAACTGATGCCCGCGGCCGGCGCGCTCGGGCTCGAGGCCGGTGATCGACGTGTAATTGATCTCCATCCCCTGCATCGCGATCATCGTGCCGTAGATCGACGCGTCGACCTTTTGCCCCGCGCCGCTGCGCTCGCGCGCGAACAGCGCCGCCAGAACCCCGCTCGCCAGGCTCAGCGCTCCCGAATGATCCGCGATGAACATTCCCGCCGGCAGGGGCGGGTCGGCCGGCATTCCGGTCTTCGCCATCACGCCGCTGGCCGCCTGCGCCAGCGTGTCGCGGCTCGGCCGTGCCACCCACGGCCCCTTCGGTCCCCACGAACTGCCTTGCGCGTACACGATCCGCGGATTTATTTTGCGCACTTCGTCGTAGCCGAGTCCGAGCCTGTCCAGCACGCCGGGCCGATAGTTGGTGACGAGCACGTCGTACGATTTCAGCATCCGGCGGATCATCTCGATCGCGCCGGGTTTTTTCAGGTCGGCGGTGACGCTCCGTTTGCCGCGATTCATCGCGATAAAGTAATGCGACAGCATCGCGTTCTTGACGTTCAGGCCGCCAATCAGCGCGGCCAGCATCCAGCGACTTAGATCTCCGGTATCCTTGTTCTCGACCTTGACCACGTCGGCGCCCATGTCGGCCAAAACCAGCGACGCGAATGGCCCCTGGATTTCCTGCGCGATCTCGACGACCTTGATTCCCTCAAGCGGCTTGCTCATCGTGGCTTTCCCGTCAACGGTGGTTCAGAGGAACTCGGACGCGCGGGCATTATCCCGCCGTTGGCCGCGAAATCTCAAGTCTCGATTCATCCGCGCAACGCCATTGGCCTGCGGGCGCGCCGCTTGTACGCTCATCGCCGATGGAACCGAGCATCTACGAGTATCCCGACGTCTTCCGCCGCGCGCATATGGAAAGTCCCGGCGAAATTCCGGCCGAAGTGATCTTCCTGCAACGGGTTTGGCAGCGCCATCGCAAGCGCCCGACCCACCGCGTCCTTGATATCGCCTGCGGCGATTCACCCCACGGCCGTCTGCTCGCGGATGACGGATTCGAGGTCGTCGGAATCGATCGTTCAGCGGCGATGATCGCGGCGGGGCGCCGCAAAGCGAAGGCAATTGCGAATCTTCGCTTCTACCGCCGGCCAATCGAAAAGTTCACTCTCCCCGAGCGCCCCTTCGATGCCGCAATCTTCATGTCCGAAACATTTCCGGTGATCGTCGAGAACTCCCGCCTGCTCTCGCATCTCAAATCTGTCGGCCGTGCGCTCAAGCGCGGCGGCTTGTACTGCATCGACATCGATCGCCAGGATCCGATTGCGCGCGTGTCGCGCAGGACGATGTGGCGCGAACGCACCGCGCGCGCCGCCGGCGTCGCACTCGACATCCGCGAGTTCCATCGCCCCGTTGCGTGGCACTCGCCGCTGCATTCGATCTACGAACTCGAATGCACCATCAACTTTCCCGCCGGCGCGGTGACCACCCGCGATTTGATTCCGGTGCGCTACACGCTCCCATCCACGCTGGAACTCGCGGCGCTGGCGTCGGGAATGTTCAAAATGGCCGCCGCCTACTGCGACCTGTCATTCACCAAGCCGCTGGACAAATGCCGCTACCGCTGGACCGGCGTGCTGCGCCGCGTATGAGCTTCAGGAGCCACCCAGATGATCGATCAGATCGAGCAGCTCGGGATGCCAACCGCCGTCGAAGCGGATGACCTGAATCGATCCCAGCTCGACCACCGGCTCCTGGCTTGTCAGCTTTCGCACGATCGCGCGAATCACCCCACGATGCGCAATCAGCAGCGCGTCGTCAGCTTCCGAGTCGGCGCGCGGCGTCCATAGAGCCAGCATGCGTTCCAGGCCGCGCTCGACGCGATCGGCAAAGCCGGCGCGGCTCTCGCCGGCGGGATAGGTGTAGCCCGGCGCGAGTCGATCGTTGTTCCATCGCGCGAACTCGTCGGGATAGCGCTCGCGAATCTCATCGGCGGTGAGTCCTTCGAACAATCCGAAGTGAACTTCGGCGAATTCATCGATCGTGATCAGCGGCGCCGAGTCGCCAGCTACGATTCGCGCGCCTTCAGACGCACGCACGAGTGGACTGGAAAAAATATGCGCGAAATTTCCGCCGTGCCTGCGATGCGCGCCGATCGCCCGGCCCGCCAGGCGCATCTGAGCGCGCCCGAGTTCCGACAGCGCCACGTCGGTGCGGCCATGATACCTGATGCTGGACTCGCCTTCGGTCTCGCCGTGGCGAACCAGGATCAACCGCGACCCGCGACTTTGGCGCTTCGTCATTTAACCGCGATGGCGCCCGGCGGAAATCATTCGCCGTCGAACAGCGGATTCATCACCAGGCCGGTCAGCAGCTTGGGATAAAAGTAAGTCGACTTCTCAGGCATTGTCGCGCCCGCGTCGCTCACCCGCTCGACGTCCTGGATCGACGGCGGATTCATCAGGAACGCACCGTCGGCATGTCCCTGCGCGACTGCGCCGAGCGCGCCGTCGATTTCGATCGTGTATTCGATGTTTCCGCCTTTGCGAATCTCGCCTGGGCCGAGGCCGAATATTCGATCGAACACCAGCGCGTGCAGAACCGACACGTCCAGGCGCCGAACCTCGTCGGCCGCGTCGGGCATCGCGGCCTTCATCGCGCTGCGGCTGCGCAGCCGCAGGATTAAGTAGTTGGCGCTTCCCTTCAACGTCACGCCGATTGCGCCAGCGCCCAAATCGTCCAGGCGAGCGCGAAATGTGTCGCTATGCGCGATTTCCTCGACATTGAATACTTCGCGCGCGCGCC
Organism: Binatus sp. (SeqCode); assembly: GCF_050013435.1. GTDB lineage: Bacteria > Desulfobacterota > Binatia > Binatales > Binataceae > Binatus. The sequence continues at coordinate 21,300 of NZ_JBEKFG010000046.1, forward strand.
GCGTGAAAGACGCGATCGCGTCGGCGGGCAGCGATTTCACCACCCGATGGGTCGGCAGAATCACCAGCCCCGGATCGTCGCACGCCACCAGCGTCATCATCGTATAGTCATACGGCTGCGGCTCGCTGGAGGCATTCTCGTGGCGCCGGGCGCGGCGATAATTCAGCGCGGTTTCGTAGCGATGGTGTCCGTCGGCGATCAACAAGCGGGGCGATTCGAGTTCGCGCTGAACGACCGCGACTTCGCCGTCCGCCTCGATTGGCCGCAGCTCGTTGCGGATCCCCAGGTCATCGACGAGATCGATCAGCGGCTCGCGCGCGGCCACCTGCTCGCGCAACCGGTCGAGCTCGGGATGCGTGCCCGAGTACAGCGAGAAGATCGAGCTGGTGTTGACCTGAAGCGCGGTCAGCAGCCGCAGACGGTCCTCCTTCGCGGCTGGAAATGTTCGCTCGTGCGGCACGATGCGCCCGCGATCGAATTCCTCGAGGCGGACTCGCGCGATAAATCCGGTGCGATGAAGCATCCGGCCCTCGACGTTGAAGGTCTGCGTGTATTGATAAATCGCCGGTCGCGCCGACCGCTCGACGACGCCTGCCGCCAGCCACTCCGCGAAAGTTTTTTCCGCCGCGCCGTAGCGATCCGCTTCGCGGCCAAGTTCGAGCCGCACGACGTTGTACGGGCTGCGTTCGTAAAGTTGTTTCTGCCGCGCCGCGCCGATCAAATCGTACGGGGGCGCCACGACCAGCGCCGGTTCACCGGCAATTTGGCGATTATACATCAGCGCGCGAAATGGCTCGATCCGTTTGCCGAGCGCGCTCATTTCAGTGCGTCTCCCGCCAGCGCGGCCGCGATCTGATCTTCCGAAATCGCTCCAATTCTCACCATTATCCACTCGCTTTCCTTGACCGCGACGACCGTGCTGGGCGCCGACGCCGGCAGTTTTCCACCTTCAAGGTAAACTTTAACTTTTCCGCCCAGCTCCGCGCGCGCTTCGTCGAGCGTGGTGGCCGGCGCCTTCCCGACCAGGTTTGCGCTGGTCGCCGTGATTGGCCGCCCGATTGCCGCGCTGAGTGCGCGTGCCACCGGATTTGGCGATACGCGCACACCGACGCCGTCGGGTCCGGTCAGCTCCGGCGCCAGGTCTTCGCGCGCCGGCAAAACGATTGTCAGCGGTCCCGGCCAGAATGCGCCGGCGAGCCGCCGCGCATCGATCGGTATTTCGCGCGCCACCGAAAATGCCATCGCAGTGTCCGCCGCGATCAATCCGACCGGACGTCCCGGCTCGCGGCCCTTCACTCGGAACAGGCGGCGCAGCGCGGTGGATGAAAACGCGTCGGCGCCGAGCGCGTAGAACGTCTCGGTCGGATAGACGACCAGCTCGCCCGCCTTCAACGCCGCTATTCCATCGTCGAGCCCAAACACCGCGGCGCGGGCGGGCGGCTTTTTTGGCGTGGTTGGCGATGAGCGCGACAAGTGACGATCAGACTCCTGCGACGGCGATTATACGGAACCGGCGCCGCCGCTCGTAGCGTGCACGAGTGCGCGGCGAGCAATGTCGCGGCGGAAATGACGTCCCTCGAACTCGATCATTTCGGCCGCTTGGTACGCGGCATCGACCGCCGTCGCCAGCTCCGGCGCCATCGCGGTCACCGTCAACACGCGGCCGCCGTCGGTCACCAATTGTCCGTCGCGCATCGCGGTGCCCGCATGGAAAACCTTTACCCGAATCCGGCGCATCGCCCATTTGATCTTGATGTCCGAGGGGAGGTTGCCTTCGAGCCGATCGAGCCCGCTGATCGCAATTCCCTTTTTGTAGTCACCGGGGTATCCGCCCGACGCGAGCACGATCGCGACCGAGCTGCGGGGCGAGAGCCTGATCGCCGCATTGGCGACTTTTCCGTCGGCGGCAGCGAGCAGGTTCTGCGCCAGGTCGCTGTCCAGCCGCATCATCAGCGCTTCGCATTCCGGATCGCCAAAGCGGACGTTGAACTCGAGCACGTTGATTCGTTCCCCGTCGATCATCAATCCCACGAACAGCAGCCCGCGAAACGGATTTCCGCGCGCGTTCATCGCCGCCAGGGTCGGCGCGACCACCTCGCGCATCACGCGCGCCTCTAGCTCGGGGCCGAATTGCGGCACCGGCGAATACGCGCCCATCCCGCCGGTGTTGGGACCTCGATCGTCGTCGAAGACCGCCTTGTGATCCTGAAAGGTGCCGAGCGGGATCGCGTTTTCGCCGTCGCACAGCGCGAAAAATGAAACTTCCTCGCCGCTGAGAAACTCCTCGACGATCACGCGATTGCCCGCCGCTCCGAAGCGCCGCCGCTCCATCGCATCATCGATCGCATCCAGCGCCGCCTTCGCGTCGTGGCAGATGACCACGCCCTTTCCAAGCGCGAGCCCGTCCGCCTTGACGACCATCGGTCCCGTGCGCGCCTTCACATAACGCCGCGCGGACTCGGCGTCGTCGAATGCGGCGAAACCGGCGGTGGGCACGCCCGCCTCGCGCATGATCGTTTTCGCAAACGACTTGCTGGTTTCGAGCTGCGCCGCGGCCGCGGTCGGCCCGAATATTTTAAGTCCCGCGTGCGTGAACCGATCGACGATGCCGGCGGCGAGCGGATCTTCCGGACCGACCACGGTCAGATCGACCGCGTTCGACTTCGCGAATTCCACCAGCGCGGCAACGTCGGTCGGGGCGATCGGCACCGCTTGCGCGATCTGATCGATCCCCGGATTTCCGCTCGCGCAAAATATCTTCTGCACGGTCTGGCTCTGATGAAGCCGCCATACCAGCGAGTGCTCGCGCCCGCCCTTGCCTATAACCAGTACTTTCATCGCCCGGCGCGCACCTAATGCCTGAAGTGGCGCACCCCCGTGAAGACCATCGCGAGCCCGAATTTGTCCGCCGCCGCGATCACTTCATCGTCGCGCACGGCGCCGCCGGGTTGCGCGATCGCCGTCGCGCCTGCCTCGGCCGCGAGCGTCGGGCCGTCGGGAAAAGGAAACAGCGCTTCGGAGACGAGCACGGAACCTTCGAGCGCGACTTTGAGCCGCGCCGCTTTCTCGCGCGCGGCGTATACCGGATCGATCCGCGAGGTTGCGCCGCCGCCGACCGCGAGCGTGCGATCTTCCGCGACGAACGCGATCGCGTTGGACTTGATATGCTTGCAGACCTTGATTCCGAACGTGAGCGCGCGCATCTCGGCGTCGGTGGGCCGCCGCCGCGTCACGATTTTGGCTTCGCGCGGATCTTCGATCGCCAGGTCCGGAGTCTGCACCAGCAATCCGCCGAGCACCTTCTTGACGTCAAGCTCGTTGCGGTCCACCGCGGCCGGATTGAAGGTCATCACGCGACGATTTTTCTTTTTGCGCAGGAACGAGATCACCTCGTCCGGATACGCGGGGCCGATCAGCACCTCGGTGAATAATTCATCGACGGCGCGCGCGAACGCCATGTCCCACGGCCGGTTCGCGATGATTATACCGCCGAACGGCGAATCCGGATCGGTCGCGAACGCCTTGTCCCACGCGCCCTTGAGCGTATCGGCAACCCCCACGCCACACGGCGTGTTGTGCTTCAGGATCGCCACCACCGCGCGCCGCTCGCCCTCGAACTCCAGCATCAGGTTCATCGCCGAGCTGATGTCGACCACGTTGTTGAACGACAACTCCTTGCCGTGAAGCTGATGCGCGATCTCGAGGAAGCGGCCGTACAGCGCGCCGGTCTGATGCGGATTCTCGCCGTAGCGCAGCGCCTGTTCGCGCTCGAGCGCAAGGCTGAAGGTCTCGCCGAGAGGCGAGTCGGCGCCGCCGCCGGCATGCGTGCCGAGATAATTTGAGATTGCCGCGTCGTACGCGGTCACGCGCGCGAATGCCTTGCGCGCCAGGCGCCATCGCGTGTCCGCGGTGATCGCGCCCTGGTGCGAGTCGAGCTCGGCGGCGACGGCGGCGTAGTCCGCAGCATCGACCACGACGGCGACGTCGCCGTGATTCTTCGCCGCCGCGCGCACCAGCGTGGGTCCGCCGATGTCGATATTTTCGATCGCTTCGTCAAGACTCACGCCGGGCTTCGCGACGGTTTTTTCGAATGGATAGAAATTTACGACTACCAGGTCGATCGGCTCGAGCCGATGCTGCAGCATCTGCCGCTGATGACTCTCGTCGCCGCGCCGCGCGAGGATTGCGCCATGAATCTTCGGATGCAGCGTCTTGACGCGCCCGTCGAGCATCTCGGGCGAGCCGGTGAAACTCTCGACCGATCTGACTTTGACGCCGGCCGCTTCCAGAGCCGCCATGGTGCCCCCGGTCGATACTATTTCCACGCCGTGCCGTTCCAGCGCCTTGGCAAACTCGGCCACCCCCGCCTTGTCCGCGACGCCGATCAGCGCGCGTCTGATCACTACCCTGTCACTGCTCATTGCCGTCTAGCTCCGCATCCAGCTACGCAACTAACTACGAACGACGCGCGGCACCCGCTTGCCGACCGTGCAAAGCATCTCGTACGAAATTGTTTGCGCCAGCCGCGCGACATCGTTCACGCTGATAGTCTCCCCGCCCGATTCCCCCCACAAGATTACCTCATCGCCAACCGACGCGCCCGCGATGTCGGTGATGTCGATCGTCGTCAGGTCCATCGAGACCGCGCCGACCACCGGCGCGCGCGCGCCGCGCACTATCACTTCGCCGCCGTGTTGCAGCCCTCTGCGGTAGCCGTCGGCGTAGCCCACCGGCAGCACGCCGATCAGGCTTTCGCGCGGCGCGACGAAGGTATGCCCGTAGCCCACGCCGCTTCCAGCCGGCGCGCGCTTGATCTGCATCAGCCGAGTCTTGAACGCCATGACGGGCCGCAGCTCGACGCGCTCGCGCACGGCGGCCACCGGCGGCAGGCCGTAGATCGCCAGTCCGGGCCGCGCCAGGTTGAAATGCGAGTCGTGGCGCAGCACCAGTGCCGCCGAATTTGCAACGTGGATGATCGAAGGCTTCATGCCGGCCGCCTTCATCGTATCGATCGCGTGATTAAAGACGCGGAGTTGCGCGTCGGTGATTGGGCTCTTTGGGTCGCCGGCGTTGGCCAGCAGCGTGCACACGCCCTCCAGGCGCACGGCAGATGCGGCCCGGACCGCCTCGATGACATCGGGAATATCCGCCGGCATCACTCCAAGCCGCGTCGCGCCGCTGTCAATCTTGACGTGAATCGGGAAGTCTGTCCGGCCGGCCGATGCGGCCGCGCGGTCGAGCAGTCCGATCATGGAGGCGGCGAAGACAAACGGCGTCAAGTCGAGCGCGACAATCTCGGCCACCTGCTCGGCGAAGAAGCCCGCCTGCAGGTACACGCGCGTGCGAATTCCCGCCTCGCGCAGTTCGCGCGCCTCGTCGAGCGTGGCGACTCCGAAATGACGGCATCCTTCGTCGATCAAGGTGCGCGCCACCGTCACCGCGCCATGCCCATAAGCGTCGGCCTTGACCACGACCATCAACTCACCGTGCGTGGCCACGGCCCGCAGTGCGCGGAAGTTGGAGCGCAGCGCGCCGAGGTCAATCTCGGCGATAGTGGGGCGTTGGGTTTCAATTGCCATCGAAGGGTGAATCTCTCTCTCCGCGCGCACGGACGCAAGCCCGTCCTGCCCATCTTAATTTCACCGGCGGGGTCAGGCGAGGGTTGCGCTGACCCGGGAGCTTTCACGGATACACAGCCGCGTATCCGGCACGGATGGGGGCGCAAGGGTCAGGTTGGCGCGCACTTATCTCCCGCGAAGCAGCGTAAGGGTTCCGCGGAATACATATTAGTAGTATTTCTCAGTTGATTATATTTTCCTCGGTTGACACTAGTAAA
>NZ_JBEKFG010000047.1:0-27050 GCF_050013435.1 Binatus sp. (SeqCode)
CAACCTCGTGCGCGTCAAATCGATTTTCCCGCCCAACTGCAAACTGCTCAGCCAGCAGGAAGGCTTGAAGTACCTGACGCCGGGGCAGATCGTTTTTGCGGTGATGAGCGATAACGCGACCAACGAACCGCATCGGCTCATCGCGTCGTCGGTGGGCGTCGCGCTTCCCAGCAATCCCGCGCAGTACGGATACCTGTCCGAGCATCACAGCACCGGCGAGACGGATCAGAAGGCGGGCGACTACGCCGAGGATCTGGCGGCGATGATGCTGGCGACGATTCTCGGCGTCGATTTCGATCCGAATCTGAGCTACGACGAGCGCAAGGATCTGTGGCGGATGTCCGACAAAATCGTAACGACGCGCAACGTCACGCAGTCTGCGATAGGCGATCGCGACGGGCTGTGGTCGTCGGTGGTCGCCGCGGCGGTGTTCGTCGATATCCCCAACGGCAAGTAGTTCGCTGGCGTTGCGCAACGCGTCGCCGGCCGCGAACCGTCCCGGCAAACATTCAATCCGCTACGGATGCATGTCGAGGAATTCCTTGAAGCCGCTCCGATCGTGCGGGCCCAGGATTAACATCTCGAGAACCGCCATCCCCTCGCGCGAGCCCATTTTCGCCTGGCATACGGCCTCGATGTGCTGATGAAAGAAATCGCGCTCGTCGACGTCGGCGATTTTGACCGAGTCGTAGGTCGAGACGTCGGGGCCGACGTACATTCCGTGCCCCCACTTCGGATGAAAGTAGCCGATGCCCTGCATGTAGAAGTTGTATAGCGTCTTCAGTTCGATGCGGCTTTCGCCGGCTTGCGGGGTGCGCAAAATTATTTCGGCGCTTTTGGCGTGGCGCGTTCCCGAAGCATAGTTGATGTTGACCTCGAGGCCGCCGGTTGAGAAATCCAGCGGGGAGCCGGGCTCGGCGCGGGTGACGGCGCCGTGCTCGTGCCATCGCGAGCCGTCGGCGTTTTCATTGACGTCCCAAAGCGTGCAGACATCCTCGAAATTGCCCGGCGACCACAACCAGTAGTACTGACCCATCGTGGGCGAGGGCACTCCCGCCGGATCCTGCGGCCCGATTGCACGCACGCCCCACGAGCGATCGCGCGCACCCCACACTCGCGACGGTTTTGCGTCGTAGGTCTTGCCGGCGACCGTCAGTTTGCCACTGTAACCGCCGTGCTGAGTGAACCGCGTCATGTCCATCACGAGCCGCGGGCCGGCGCGGCGGGTGAAACGAGGCTCCTCGATTGCGGCGGCGCGCGCCTCGAACATCAGGTCGGCCTTTACCGCTTCATGATCGACGCGCACGCGCATCGATCGCATCGGGCGTACGACCTCGATTGAGATCGGGCCGACCCGCGTGTCCATCCGCTCGGCGCCGAGCACCCGCGACGCGCGCACGCTGTGTTGCACGCCGCCGACGGTCACGCTGAATGCGGAATCGATGATTCCGAGGTTCGGATAGATTCCCATCGCGACGGCGAAGTACGGCTCGCCCTCGCGAAAGCAGCCGTTGAAAAAAAATCGATCGTAAAAATTGCGGTCGCTGGTGAAGACCTGCTGGACCGGCTCCGGAGTCTGATGGATTGGATATTCGTCGCCTTGCGTGATCATCGTTGTCTCCCGGTATCAATTGAGATGCGTTGGTCGATCAGATCGGAAACAGTTTGCCGAGGTCGGCCGCCTCGAGACGGATGCCGACGTAAAAGGGGCCGAACTTCGCATACGACGAGCTGGCCTCGTCGAAACGCATCTCGTAAACGAGCTTCTTGAACACCAGCGGGTCGTCGGCGAAAAGATCGACGCCCCATTCCCAATCGTCGAATCCAATCGAGCCCGAGATGATCTGCGTCACTTCGCCGCCGAAACGCCGCCCGACCATGCCGTGGTCGTGCATGAGACGCTGGCGATCTTCGACCGGCAGGCGATACCAGTTGTCGGCGCCTTCGCGCTTCTTGTCCATCGGATAAAAGCACAAGTAGGGCCGCGCTGGGATTTTCGGAAACAAGCGCGGCGAAATTTTCTCCCGCTGCCGCGCAATCTCGGAATCGATTTCAGATTTCCATTGCGGCGAGCGCGGTCCGACCCCGTTCTCCACGAGCCGGCGATAGAGCGCGACCGTCGCTTCGTACAGGCCGATTTCGATCACCGACAGATACGACGTGGTCGGCTCCAGGTAGTCGCTGAGTGCAAGCCCGGCGACGGCGAGTTCGGCGTGGCCGAGTTCCTCGAAGCTGCGGCGGAAGTGGATGATGGTCAGGTCGCCCTTGTGGCCGAGCGCGGAGAAGAGCGCGGTTTCACCGTCTTCGCGCCGGGCCATCTCGCCGAACAGCTTCGACGCGTCGTTCAGCGCAGCGTTGCGTTTCGCGGCGTCGAGCATCCGCAATTCGCGGCGCCGCACGCGGAACATCTGATGGAGAACGCTGTAGCCTTCCAGCGTCAGAGGTGCGGCCGGAAAATCGCCGGGGATCTTCGACCGGTCCCTGCTTCGATTCTGCTCTGTGCTGTCGATACTCATGGCGGCAATTCTAGACGCTACGCAGCCGGTTGTCTTGATGCGCGCGAGCGGATGCACGAACCGACGAGAGCCTCCGCAACCGCGGGATTCGATGCCCAGTGCGCGTGAACGTATGACGCGAGAACATTTCCAATGCGATAGCCTTCGGCGAACGGCGCACGGCCCCATCGCGGCGCCACGTTGTAGATGGCATCGAATCGATCCCCGCTCCGAGCACCCTCGAGAGTCGAGTAGCGAAACTGATGGCCTCGAAATCGCGTCTGCGCAGGACCGAGAATCGAGTCAGCGTTGGTCTCGACCTCGACGTAGCCGATCGCCTGGAGCCTGGCGGACATCACGGCGACGCCGGGAACGATCGCAGCCATCGGCCAGAGCGCGCCGTTAAGTGTGCGGATGGCGTCCGCCAGGTACATCAGGCCGCCGCATTCAGCGTAAATCACGCCGCCGCGAGCCGCGAAGCCGGCGATGGCCGCGAGCATAGAGCGGTTCGAAGACAGCTCGCGAGCGAACACCTCGGGATATCCGCCGCCGAAGTAGAGGCCATCGCATTCGGGCAGCTCGCGATCGCCAATTGGCGAGAAGTTGACGAGCTGCGCGCCGAGCGCGCGCAGCCGATTCAAATTGTCTTCATAGTAGAAATGAAACGCGGGGTCGTATGCGATCCCGATTCGGCATTGCCGCCGCGCAGCCGAATCAATTTCGCTCGCGCTGGACACGCGGCCGGCTTCGAGTGCGGGCGCCGAGCGCGCAATCTCGACAATCGCGTCGAGGTCCAGCCAATCGGCTGCCAGCCGGCTCCATCCGTCGATCAGCCGTTGCGGCACGCTCGATTCATCGGCCATCAGCAGACCGAGATGGCGCTCGGGAAAAGCGAGATCGGTACTGGCCGGGAATCCGCCGACAATGGGAATCTCGGGCCGCGCGGCGCGCAACAGATCGAGATGCCCGCGCGAACCGACGCGGTTGCAGATCATCCCGGCTACCGCAACGGCGGGATCGAAGCGCGCAAAACCCGCGGCCACTGCGGCGATCGTGCGCGCGATGCCCGACGCGTCGGTGACGAGAATAACCGGCGCCCCGAGCCACCTCGCAATCTGGGCGCTCGAGCCCTCGTCGCCGGTTGGCGTCGCGGAATCGAACAGACCCATCATCCCTTCGATCACCGCGACGTCGGCGCCGGCGGACGCGCGCGTAAAAGTCGCGATCACCGCATCGCGACCCATCATCCAGCCGTCGAGGTTGTGCGAGCGAACGCCGGCGGCGCGTTCATGATAGGTGGGATCGAGATAGTCAGGGCCGCACTTGAACGCCGCGACCTTGAGGCCGCGCGCGCGCATCGCACCGATCAGCGCTATGGTCGCAGTAGTCTTGCCCGCGCCGCTGGCGGTTGCGGCGATGACGACGCGGGGAATTTCAGCGGAGGGACGCATCGCGAGTCGCGATAGTACTACAACGGGAAATGCGATGGCGCCCGGGGCCGACTTCGCCGCCGCTGAGAGGCGCGTCGTCGAACCGCACGAGGGCATCCACGCCGTCTGGAATCACGACCTCGCCGCCGCCTTCGCGATCCAGATTCACCTCGATGAGCCCGTGCGGAGTCGGGACGCGGCCTTCGAGATGCCTGAGCGATCCGAAGCGCGGCGCGATTTCCGCGCGCGAGTAGCCGGGAGCGGCCGGCCTGACGCCGAGAACCCAGGTGGTCAAATCGTAGGTCGGCGTCGCGGACCATGCGTGGCATCTGCTGCCGGTGCCGGGGCGCGCGTCCCAGTACTCCTCGAACGCGGTGCCGCCTCGTTCGATCTGCGGCCACCATTTCATGCATCGCGTAGGAATCAGGTCGCGGCGGCCGGCACGAACCATCGCATCGTGAAGGAGGTGCGAAAAAAATGGCTGCGCCGCGACGACGTTGCGCCCGGCGTCGAAGGTCATGTACTCGCCGGGGTCCATTCGTTGGCTCAAGTACGCCGCGAGGTTATCGGAAATCGTAGGCGTGACGACGACGCGCGATTCATCGAGAACGTAGTCGAGCATCCGGGGCCAGCGGTCTCGCGGGGCGCATCCCGCTACGATCGCGATCGCGTTGGTATGCTGACTGACTCGCCTGCCGGCGCCGCGCCGGTCGGCGGCATCCACGTAAACGCCCGCGGCCTCATCCCACAGCAATTCGAACGCCCGCCGGGTCCGCTGAGCGCATGCACGAGCATCGGCGGCACCGCGCGAATCCGCCATGACAGTATCGGCGAGCGTCGCGAAATCATCGAGGGCCGCCGCGTAAAGCGCATCGAGCGCGCCGGTTACTTCCGATCGCTCGATCATCGCCCAATCGATGAAAATCCAACCCGGCATCCCGCGAATCAGTCCGTCGGGTGCGCGATAACGCTCGAAGGCCGTCAGCACGCCGGCCGCGGTCGGCATCAGTTCGCGAACCGTCGCGGCGTCGCCGGAATATTCGAAGTAGCGGGCGAGCGCGCGTATCCAGTGCAATGAGTAGTCGGGGATGGTGGTCGAAGATATCGAGAAGTCGCACGCGGCGGCCATCGCGAGCAGGCCGTCGCCGCGGCGCGAATGTGCGCAGATGCGCAGATGGCGGCGCACCAGGCGCCAATCGGTGCTGGTCGCGTACGTCAGCAGGGCGTGGATGTAGGAATCGCCGAGCCACGCACGTTGTTCGCGGCCGGGACAGTCGATGAAGGCGTCGGTCGAACAGAGTTCCAACGTGCGCGCACCAACCCGCCAGATTTTGTTGAGCGCCGGATCGTCGCATTCGAAGTACGCCTCGTCGCCGCGCGGATAGCGCCGCTCGATCGCGCCGGCCGATTCGATCTGCGCACCGCCGCGCGTGACGATCGACAGATAGCGGAAGCCGACTGACTCGTAGGACTCGAGCCGCTGTGCCGCGCCGCCGCGCAGGATATAGCGCATCGCAAATTGGCGTGGACTGGTTTCCGCGCTGCCGTCGGCGCGCAGATCCTCGCCGCAGTACAAGTCGATAGTCGAACCTGCGGGACCGCGAACGACCGCCCAAGGCGTCGCGAGCGTGATCATTCCTGCGTCGAAATTAACGATGCGGTCGGGACCATCAGTGGAATGCTCCGCCGCCGGGTACGCGCTGCGCGGGTCATCGCTGTTGAGAGTCGCGACGCCACGGCGGGACAGTTCATTCAGTGCGATCGGAATCGAAGTCAGCTGCGCTATTTCCCCCGGCTCGGGCGCGGTGAAAGGCTCGACCGGGATTCGCTTGCGATTGGGCGAAAGAGTGCCGGCCGACAATTCGACAGCAGGCTGCCAATCGGAATCGTCAAAAGCGGCGTCGCTCCATCCAGCAGGAATTGCGGCGCCGTCGAGGATTTCGATCGGCGGCACCGGCACACCGGCGCTCTGAGCCACATCCTGCCGATACGGCGCGGCGCGTCCCTTCCATGCCGCATCTGAAATCACGCCGATGGCCGGCGATTCAAACGCAAATGATCCAAGACCGAGAAGGAAGCTCGGCGTTGCGGGCCGCCACCACGGTCCCGGCAAGCCGTAGAAGCGCGCCAGTGACGCAATCGCGTTTCGACCCGCGTGGAGATACGGCGCGAGATCGACCTCCGTCCATGCGAGGCGCTCAGGTATCGAACGCGCCGGTCCGCGAGCAACCTCGACGCCGTTGACGAACATCACGAAGCGCGAGTCGGCCGTCACGCGTGCGGGAACTGACGCAGGGATCGATTCGAGGTGAACCGTCCGGCGCAAGTAGCAAAATCGATTCCAGGTTTCTTTCGGCGGGAGTCCGATCGGTTCGATCGGCGAAACCGGCAACGGCGCGGGCTCGGCCCAAATCCATCGCGCGTCCCAGCTAATCGGCCATTTCGATCCAGCCATCTGAACGCCGCCATCTAGTACGGGCGAGCAGTCTTGCCGATAATCTCGCGTGCGACAATCGTCTTCATGATCTGCGCAGTGCCGTCGCCGATCTCCAGTCCGATCACGTCGCGCATTCGCTGCTGATGGGGCAGGTCGAGGCTGTAGCCCAGATGCCCGTGGAGCAGAAGGCATTGATGCAAAACGTCAGCCGCCAGCTCGGGCGCGAGCCACTTGGCGCCGGCCGCGAGCCATCCGTGCGGCTCTGCGCGATCCTTGAGCCATAGCGCTTCGTAGCAAAGCAGACGCGCGGCGCGCAGCCGAACTGCCGCCTCTGCGAGCGGAAACGACACCCCCTCGAACCGTGCGAGCGGGGCGCCGAACGCCTGGCGCTCAACGACGTAGGCGCAAGTCTCGTCGACGCTCTGCTCGGCCGCGCCGATGCACATCAGGCCAATCAGTGAGCGGCTGAAATCGAATCCCTGCATCACCTCGACGAAACCCGCGCCCTCCGCGCCGATGCGAGCGGCGGCGGGTACGCGGACGCCATCAAAAAAAAGCTGACCGCGGCCGATTGCGCGCGAGCCCAGATCGCGAAAGCGCGTGCGCGATACGCCCGGTGAGTTGAGGTCGACGTAAAATGCGCTCACGCCTCGAGCGGACTGCTGCGCCGTGCCGGTGCGGGCCAGGACCAGGGCAGCGCCGGCCGATGATGAGAATGAGATGGAAGTTTTCTCGCCGCTCAAGACGTAGTTGTCGCCGTCGCGACGCGCTTGCATCATGACATGCGCGGCATCGGAGCCGCCGCCGGGTTCGGTCACCGCCAGCGCCGCGATAATTTCGCCTCGGCAGATCGGAGGAAGAAACGCGGCCTGCTGACGCGCGTCGCCGCTGCGGGAGATTATTGCGGCGACCAGCGCCGCCAGCAGCATCACGTAAGCGGCGTTGAAATCGCCGCGCGCGATTTCCTCGTGTGCGATTCCAAGCGACACATAATCGAGGCTGGAACCGCCCAGTTGCGCATCGACCATCGGCGCAAGCACTCCCAGCTCGCCGAGTTTCCTCACCAGCGCCGGCGGCAGATCTTTGTCCGCGTCGCGCGACGCGTAATTGGGAAGCAGTTCGCGCCGCGCAAGCTCACGCAGCGTTTCCTGCAGCAACTTCTGCTCGGCGGTGAGGGCAAACTCCATCGTCGCAAGCCTCAGTTGGACGGCGCGTTCGGTGCCGGCGCCGTCACGGATTGCGCCGGCGCGCCCGACCGGCCGACATACCCGGGCAGACTCTGCAGCCCGCCGAGATCGAGGTACGGGGTCGGCCGCTCGATCGATTCCCCGCTGTCGTCGCCGCCCATTTTGTCCTGGTAGTGTTGCGCCGCTTGCTTCTGCACTTCATCGGACGACAAGTTCGGGTGCATTCCCTGGCTGTGCGCAAATTCGGCGCGGCTGTTGGCGTCCATGTGGAGCCAGATCTGGCTGGCCTGCGCGCCATTGCCGTGATTCAACGCTTCGATAAATTTTTGCTGCTGCGTTTCCTGATTGGAATGGAACGGCCAGCATCCCGCAAGCGCAATTGCACACGTAGCAATTGACAACGCGATTGCGCGTTTGATTTTTCCTGGCATCAGCGCTGCCGCTGCGGCGCCTGAAACGCCGCGAGCCTTCGCTATTGTGTACGCGACGAGACCGCGCACGTCCACCTGCCGCGCGAACTGAACCCACTCCCGCTCCCAGAGCCAACCGGCGGGCGCGTTGAACCCTCTCGGTATGCGTAACGCTGCTGATCGGTGGCGATGAAAAGAATTTTGCGGTCCATCGCTGCATCCCCGGACGGACATGTTACAGTCACGATGCAAATACGATCAACGGCAGGAGAATCGCGGGATCGGGGACTTTACCAGCGATGGAGCAACCCTGCTAGAGTAGTCGGAACTGAAGGAGAACAGTCATGCGTGCTGCCGTAATGCGAGGCAAAAAACTCGTCGTCGATAACATCCCCACTCCCGTTCCTGGAGCGGGCGAAGCGCTGGTTAAAACGCTCGCGTGCGGAATATGCGGGTCCGATCTGCACACGCTCAAGCACGCCGACAAGCTCGTCGCGGCATCGCGAAAAGCCGGAGCGCCGTTCGTGATGGATCTCGCTCGCGACGTCGTGATGGGTCACGAGTTCTGCGCGGAGGTGGTCGATTACGGGCCGCAGACCCAAAAGCGATTGAAGCCGGGGACCCGCGTGTGTTCGATGCCGGTGCTGATCAATGCTGGCGGCATCGATTCGGTCGGCTACTCGAACGAAAGTCCGGGCGGCTACGCCGAACTGATGCGGCTGACTGAGTTTCTGCTGCTCGAGGTGCCCAACGGGCTTTCCACCGAGCGCGCGGCGCTGACGGAACCGATGGCGGTGGGCTATCACGCGGTGCAGAAAGCGCGGCTGGACAAAGATGACGCGCCGCTGGTGATCGGATGCGGGCCGGTGGGCCTGGCGGTGATTGCGGCGCTCAAGCTCGGCGGTGTGCATCCGATCGTGGCGGCGGATTTTTCGCCGCGACGGCGCGAACTGGCGCGCCAGATGGGCGCGGACTTCGTCGTCGATCCAAAGGAGAAGTCGCCCTACGAGAGCTGGCGGCAGATGGCAACGTACAGCGATCCCGCCAAGGCGCCGATGCTGCCGCCGTGGATGCCGGGTCCGGCGGTCAGGCCCGCGGTGATCTTCGAATGCGTGGGGCTGCCGGGCATGATCGACTCGATCATGCTGGCGTCGCCCGGCAATGCGCGGATCGTGGTGGTGGGAGTATGCATGGACCGCGACCAGATCGAACCGCTCACGGGAATCAGCAAAGAGCTCAATATCCAGTTCGTGCTCGGCTACTCGCCCGAAGAGTTCGCGGTGACGCTGAGCCATCTGGCCGAGGGACGAATCAACGGCGACCCGCTGATCACCGGCAAGGTCGGAGTGGAAGGAGTGGCGAAGGCGTTCGAGGACCTTGCGTCACCCGAGACGCACGCGAAAATCCTGGTCGAGCCGTGGCATAGCTGAGCGGCCGGGCGCCGGCGAGCGCGCGCTTCAGTGAAACAGGCGGCGCGAGGCTAGATTGGCGCCCGCGCGCATCGCGCGCAACTTTTCCCACACTATTTCCTCGGCGACTTCGCCCAGTCCGGCGGAAGTCTCGAAGCCGCAGTCGGTTCCCGCCATCACGCGGCGCGGATCTCCGATCGCATTGGCGGCGCGCTCGAGGCGGTCGGCGACAACCTCGTGGTGTTCGACGTAGTTGGTCTTGGTATCGATGACGCCGGTGACCAGGCTCATCTGATCGGGCAGCGGGAATTCCTTGAAGCAGCGATATTCGTGCTGATGGCGCGGGTTGGCGGCTTCCAGAACGAGAGCGCCGACGTTGGCGCGATAGAGCAGCGGCAAAATCTCGGCAAGCGGGACATCAAGATCATGCGGCGCCTGGTAGTTACCCCAGCATACGTGCATGCGGACCCGATCGGGCGCGATTCCATGCAGAGCGCGATTCATCGCGGCGATGTTCAGTTCGACGTACTTGAGGAAATCGGCGAGCGGACGGTCGGCGTACGCCGTGTGCCGTTCCATCGCGAGATCCGGGCAATCGACCTGCAGAACGAATCCCATTGATACTATGTACTCGTACTCAGTATGTAATGCCTTGGCGACTGCGATTACATACTCTTCATAGTTCTCGTAATACTCATTGAGCATTGCCGACGCGATTATTCCCGGCGACGGTGCGGTCATAAACGGCTCGGCGAATTTCTCCGGCTGATCGGCCAGGATGCGCAGGGTATCGGCGCATTCGAGATCGACGGCGGCGCAGTCGCGGTACTCGACCTTGCCGATTGCCTTCGGCGCGTGCAGCAGATCGACCATCGAGCGCTGAAGCATCGGCGCGATCATCTTGCTGAAGCTCTGGTAGCGGACCAGATCGCGCATGATGGGCCGCTCGCTTCGTCCGCCAAAGCCGGTCATTCGATGCTGCACGTAGGTGAAGAAGCTCTCGCGCGATTGCTCGCCGTTGTTGCCGACGTCGATTCCCGCTTCGAGTTGTTTCTGTACAACGTGGCGAGTGGATATCTCGATCTCACGGAGCATCGCGGCGCGGTCCACGTCTTCGCCCCGGCTACTCTTCACCAGCATCGCGATCAGGCTTTCCCGCCGCGGCAGGCTGCCGGCGTGCGTGGTTAGAATGCGGCCCTCGCTACGAAGCATACTAGTTCCTCCCGGCCTCTTTCACTCATTTACTTTTCACCGGTTCGCGCTGCCAACATAGCATGCCGTCTGCAAATATCAGGAGTGGACACCGGGGGATCTGCTCTCGCCGGCGGCGGCATCAACCGGCGCCGTTGCCGGGAGATTGATTCGGCGTGGAGAATCATCCTATGCATTTGCAAGGAGTCTGAAGATGCCAACGCTCAAGCGCGCCGATGTATCGATATACTACGAGGAGTACGGCACAGGGTATCCGATTCTGCTATTTGCGCCCGGCGGGATGCGCTCCAGTATCGAGTTCTGGGCCAACAGCCCGTTCGATCCGGCCAAAGAATTCGCGGCTGACTTCCGCGTGATCGCGATGGACCAGCGCAACGCCGGCAAATCGGCCGGGCCGATCAGCGCTGAGGATGGATGGGACACTTACACGGGCGATCATATTGCGCTGCTCGATCATCTTGGGATCAAGCAATGCCACCTGATGGGCGGATGCATCGGATCGTCGTACTGCCTGGGACTGATCAAAGCTGCGCCGCTGCGGGTCAGCGCCGCGATTCTGCAGAATCCAATCGGGCTCAGCCAGCGCAATCGCGAGTTGTTCTTCGCGATGTTCGACGGATGGGCGCAAGCGCTGAAGGCGCAACGTCCAAAGCTTGACGACCATGCGCTTCGGCAATTCCGCGACCGGATGTACGGCGGCGATTTCGTGTTCAACGTTTCGCGGGAATTTGTGCGCTCGTGCAAAACACCGATGCTGATTCTTTGCGGCAGCGACGACTATCATCCGACCGACACCTCGAAGGAGATCGCCGCGCTCGCACCAAACGCCGAGCTTATCGAGAACTGGAAGACGCCCGAGGTGATTGCCGCGACCGTGAAGCGCGCCAGAGAATTCCTGATCTCGCATACGCCGAAGAGTTAACCGGCGAGCGCCAGTTTGATCCGATCGGCGAGTCCGGAGAATCGCTCCACGCGAGCGGCAATTGCTTGGTTGAGCGTCGATTCGTCGCCGACTATGACGACCGAGGTTCTGCTGCGGCTGACGGCGGTGTAGATCAGCTCGCGGGTCAAAACCGCGACGGGTTTCTCGGGAAGAACGATGGCGATCGAATCGAATTCGGAGCCTTGCGCCTTATGCACCGTCATCGCGTAGCTGAGCTCGACGAATTCGCGTAGCACCTCAAATCGGAATGCGACGAAGTTGCCGCCGCGCGGAAATATCGCCATCGGGACTTGCGAGCCATTGCTGCGCTGGACCCACAGCCTGATTCCGTTGTCGCCGTTGAAAAGTCCGCGTTCGTAGTCGTTGCGCAGCACGATCAGCGGCTCACCAACCACGAATGAAGCGCGCTCCGTGGCGACCCCGGCGGATTCGGCGGCGCGCGAATGAAGGCGCGCGTTTATTCGCTCGGCGCCGGTTTCGAAAACGCGCGTCACGCACAAGATGCGCGATTTTCCGGCGTGCGCGAACAGCTTCCGCAATCGCGCGCAGTCGGCGTCATCGAAACCGCCATCGCGTTCGACGTAATCATGCGCAACCAATTCCGCGATTTCCGGGCCGCCGCGCACTCGATCGATGTACCAGCGATCGAGAAACGGGCCGAGTTCGCGCGCCGCGATTGTAATAAATTCCACGCCGGCGAACCTGAGTTCATCCGGTGATGAGCGCCGCGCCACAATCGGAGTATTCGATTCGTCGACTGAATTCAGAAGATCGGCATCGCCGTCGTTAATCGACCGGGCCGCGCGCAAAATGGATCGGCCTGCCCTGCCTTCGCTCTTCATCCGATGATTCACTTCGAGCCGCACCGATGCCGCGGAGAGCCGACCGATATCGTCCCCGGCGGACCCGACGAGATCGCGGAACACAGAACCCGCGGCGACCGACGGCAATTGGTTCGCATCGCCGAGCAGGATCAGCCGCGCGCCGGGCGCAATCGCGTTCGTCAGTCGTTCCATCAAGCTGACGTCGAGCATCGATCCTTCATCGACGATCACCACCTTCGCGGATAGCGGGTTGTTGCGATGATGGCGGAAGCGCCCGGATTCTGGCGAGTAACCGAGCATCCGATGAATCGTCGCGGGCTCGAGATGCGCATCCAGGAGCGCCTGGTCTACACTGTCGAGCCGTTCGATTCGCGTCAGCGACTCGGCGATGCACTCGCCCATCCGGTAGGCGGCTTTCCCCGTCGGCGCCGCCAAAGCAATCTGGGAGGGATCGACGCCGAGCCGCACCATCAGACGCATGATCGCAACGATAATCGAAGTCTTACCGGTGCCCGGGCCGCCTGAAACAACTGTTAGTCCCGCGCGGGCCGAAGCGGCAACGACGTTGCGCTGTTCGTCAGACATCACAATCTGTTTGCCCTGCACAATAACCGGGCGGGCAATCACACTCTGAAGCGCGCGACTGAGTTTCTTCGCGTCCGCTTGCGCTTGCGTATCCGTAGTCAATAGCGCGGCGAGCCGAATAGCCAGTTCACATTCGTAGTGATAAATGCGGTGATGAACTATGTAAGGCTCAATATACATTAACGGTTTGTATTCATCCTCCCGCCGGCCGACCACCGCCGATGCGCAGTCGGATTGTATAAGCGCTTCGATCGAAGCCGCGATCGTAGCGATGGCGTCGTCACCAAAGCCATTGGCGCAGAGCGAACCGAGCACGCTCCGCATCGGCGCTTGCGAAAGTGGACCCGTTACCGGGAAGCGGGTGCTTCCGTCCTGAAGCGCCACCAGCGAGATGAGGATGAGCACGATGAGCGCGATTCGGTCATCGTCATTCAGAGCCGGTTCAAGGGCCGCGAGTTCGGCCGCCAGGTGAACCGACTCAGGCGCAAGATTAAGCCCGGATACCGAGACTTCGAGCGCGCGCATGCGAGCGTTGAATGCGGACCGGCCACCGCCGCTGGCTGAATCAAAGCGCCGCCACGCGGTATCCATTCCGAGTAATGAGTATTTCTCTTTCAAACGCGTAGCTCGGAGTCTGGTTCGCGAGTCAATAGTTCGGATTCATAAGTGACTATTTCATTCCACGACGGTCTTGCGAAGTAAAATCCAGAATGCCCATCGCCAGCCTGCGAGACGCCACGAAGAAAGACGTACAAAAGGCCTCCAAATCTCAATTCGTAGTCGCGCTCGGTGTGTATATCGAGCAGGCGCACTATACCGACTGAGTATATTTGCGCTTGCAAGCGATAGTGGCGTTCGACGTGCCGTGCGACTGCGGCAGGCTCGTACGAAGGCAGAAGATCGCCCTTCCAGTCGGCGAAGTATATTAGCCTGTCGCGCCGGAATACCAAGTCGATAAAACCCTTTATGTAGCCCCGTCCGACGATCCACGCGCCGTCCGGGCCCTCACCGAGCAACGAGTGATGTTTCTCGGGAATTGGATACGCGAATTCCATTTCGCGGACAGCGGGCAGCCGGTACAGTGCGCTTTCGAGTACGGTTTCGCCCAGCGCGACCGGTGAGGTGAGCGCGTTGAAAACCATCTCGCATCCGCGGGCCAGCCATCGCGGATCATTCACGCCGTGG
Organism: Binatus sp. (SeqCode); assembly: GCF_050013435.1. Classification (GTDB taxonomy): domain Bacteria; phylum Desulfobacterota; class Binatia; order Binatales; family Binataceae; genus Binatus. Next base: position 14,118 of record NZ_JBEKFG010000047.1, read on the forward strand.
CGGCGCATGGCACTCGCAAACAACTCGCGCACGTCGTCCCGCAGCATCCAGGATTTGAGATCCGGAGCATTGCCAAAGGACTTGAAATCGAGCTTCTCGATCGCCTCATGGAGGAAAATGCCGACGTGGCGGCCGCCGGGCAAATCGACGTTGTCGGTACGCGCCTCGATCGCATCGACGCTGGTTTTGAATTCATCGGGATCGAAAGCGGTCGCCAACCCAGTTTCGCGCGCCATCTGGAGCGAGGTATAGGATTCTATCATCAAGCCACGATGCCCTGCGCCGAGCTCGGCGAATTCGCGGTCAAGGCCGGCGGTCTGTGACGTCGATTCGAGCCAGTCGCACAAGGCATTCTCGTCAAGCGCAGTTTCGTCGTCCTCTTTTTCACCTTGTGAATCGATCGATGCCGGAGCGACTACAGCTTCCGTCGTGAAGAGCGTATCCAATCGAGCTTCGCGATCGAGAGCGCGCAGCCGATCGTTCAGTTGCGCATAGCAGCCCGACAGGTCTCGATTCAGCGCTCCATCCGGGACGTAGGGCAGTATCAGTTTGGCGCGCGCGCGGGTCAGCGCGACGTAAAGCAATCGCTGATCCTCCTCGTGTTGCTCCTTGTTGAGCGCCGTCTTTTCCATGTCCCGCGCCGGTTTGCCAATCGCAAGACGCCGTTGATTTCCGTCGTGGAAGATGCTGACCCAATCGGGTCGGTTGTTTGCGAAAAATCCTCCGTACAGAGCTACGACGTCGGCTTCGAGCCCTTTGCTTTTGTGGATCGTCATGATTTGCACGGCGTCGCGATCGTCTTCCAGGCGTTGCACATCCGGATCGTCGCCTGCCGGTGTCGCTCGCCCCGTGATGTAGGCCTCGAGAAGTTCGATTATTTCGGCGAGCGAGATTCCTTGCCGCGATGCATCCTGAGTTAGAATCTCGAAGATGTGTTCGTAGTTGGTGAGTTCGCGGCGATCGTCTGACAACAGCAATTCACGTTCGACCAGTCCGCTTTGATGGAGCAAGGCGTCGAACAAGTCGGCGAAACGCCCGGCCTCGGCAAGTGCGCGCCATTCGAACAGTCGTTCGAGCATCGGATGCGAGTTGCGCTCGTCGTCAAGCCGCGCAAGTTCCCCGTATTCGACCGCGAAGAAAGGCGAAGCCCACGCCTTGAGCCGGTTCGAGCGGCGACCGGGTTCGTCAATTCCTCTGAGCAGGTCGAGAATGTCGGCGGCCTCGCGGGTCTGGAACAACCCGTCCTGCTTGTAAAAGGCAAACGGGACTCCCGCCTGACGCAGGTACTTGCCAATTTCCGCGCTGTCGCGGTTGGTCCGAGTAAGGACGTAAACGTCCTTGGCGGTAATCTTGCGCGGCTTCTGCTTGTCATCACAAATTTCAATCGCGTGATCCGGGTCCGCAATAATTCGCCGTATCGCCTGCGCGATTCGCGGACCTATCGCTTCGCGCATCGGCCGCGAAGACTTGTATCGCTCGTCAAGCTGCAGGAACTTCATGAGCGTTACCGGTGCGATCGGCTGGCCGTTCGCCGCGACGGCTCGCAGGGCGGGACGCCCGCATTTTACCGGATGGTCGTAAGTGATCTGACCGGTAAACAATGGCGCCGCAGCATTCTGATCGAATATCAGGTTGCACGCCTCGATCACGGCGCCGGTCGAACGGAAATTTTCGCGCAAGTGAACAACGGTCGCTCCTGATTTGGAAAGCTGCTCACGCGCCTCCAGGTAAGCGTGCACGTCGGCGCCGCGAAACCCGTAAATCGCCTGCTTGGGATCCCCGATTACGTAGACAGTGTTGCTGGCGCCACCTTCGATGAACACCTGCCGAAAGATCTTCCACTGAAGTTCGTCCGTATCCTGGAATTCGTCGATCAGCGCCACCCGATAGCGCTCGCGCAAAGTCGCCGCGAGCGATTTGCCGCGAGGACCGTCAAGCGCGTCTGCAAGCCACGCCAGCATGTCTTCGTAGTCCAGTGTCCCGCGCTCGCGTTTTCGCGCGTCCATTCGCGTAGCGATAGCGAGCAGCAGTTCGTCAACCACGCGTTGCTCGATAGTCAGCGCTGCCTGAACCCGATCCCCCGCGCTGACGATCGCACACACGCGTTCGGGCATCTGGCCGGGGAAAATCGGCCGCGTTTCGGATCGCGTCCGGCGTGCGTTTCTGGGCCGGCAGATGCGATCGAGATCGAAGCCGCACAAGCCATCGGCCAGCATCGCGATCGATCCATTGGCGCGTTCGACGAGCAGCTCGAGTTCCCTCGTCGCGGCGATCGCGTCGCGCCGGGCATCATCTGTAATCGCTGCGCTCTCGAATGCGTCCATCAAAGTGCTCGCATCGAACGCGTTCGCCAGATCGGTCAACGCTTGTTTACTGAGTTCGCGTCCCGCCGTCCGCAAGTAGCGTTGAGAGTGAGCATCCCAGAGCAGTTCCTCGAGGTCATCTAAAGTGCGTTTCTCATCCGAGAGCCACTCACTAATGAGCCGCTCGACTCGAACGTCCGATTTCAGCCGCTCGCGCAATTCAGCACGCAGCGCCTCGTGGAACTCGAGACGGCCGCTGGTGAGGTCAACTCCGAAGCGCACTCCGCTGTCAAAAGCGAGCTCCGTGAGCATCCGGCGGCAAAAGCTGTGAATCGTGTGGATGGGCGAATGATGAAACGAAAACAACGCGGTCTTCAGTCTTTCCCGCTCGTCGTTACCCAATTGCTTGCGTTGCGATGAATGCGTGGCGTCCGCACTATGCCCGGACAGGACGGCTTCGATCGTAGCGCGGATTCGCAAGCGCAACTCGGCCGCCGCCTTTTCGGTAAATGTCACGACCAGGATCTGATCGAGCAGGGCCGTGCCGGTGAGGAGAAGGTCAACGACGATATGCTCGATCGTAAACGTCTTGCCGGTTCCGGCGCACGCGTCGATAACCTTGTGCCCGCCGTCGAGAATTTCATCGAGAATCGCGGGCCGATAGTAATCAATCTTTGCCGAAGCTGGAGTCGCGCTCATTTGAATATCCCGATTATTGGGTTGAAGCGGCGCGCGACGATGTTCGCGATCTCTTCTTCGTCCGGCGGTTCGAAACGGGTCGCGTTTCGCACTGGTCCGTATTCGGAGCTGCTCTTCGAGGACTCATTTAAGCGGATGCGCTCGACAGCTTCGACCAGGTCGCGACGATCCACAGGCTCGCGCCATTCCTTGACGACTTCCGCAACCGCCTCGATCGGCAAAAAATATTCATTGCCCGTCGAAAGCAGATCGCCGACGACCGTGCTCAGGAAGCCGAGCGCCGAATCCCGGTCCATCGGCGCGAACTCGCGAATAAATTCGCCCTGCTTCGTTGACTGTGTTCCGATCACGATTGCGCGAAATCTTTCCGGCAGTTTCGCTCCGCTGGCGGCAAGGACAATTGCGTTCAGAAAAGCCGGGAGAAAATCCTTCGGCTTGACGTTCTTGTGAAGTACGCAGTTGATCGCGGCACCTGCCTCCGGCGACGCACCCCGAATCGTGCCGTAGAGACTCGCGCGCTGCGTCGCTATCGATCCGTCGCGGTGGCGGACATTGGCGTTCAGCGCGATTGGGGCAAGAATCTCTCCGGCGTCGGCGAATTCGTCGGCGCGTCCGATCTGGATGTCCTTCCATCCGCCGAAATCGGTGACGCCGGCTTGGGAAGCCTGCGCGATCCATCGACGAAGCGCAGCCGCATCAGCCTTTGCAGCGATCTCCGCAAACTGCCCCGCGGGCGCGTGCCCATTGGCCTGCGCAATCCGAACCTGGCGCGCGTATTCTTCATCGAGCGCCTCAGGCTTGGCGGCGGAGCGCCAGAAGACCTCGCGCAGAATCACCGTACGATCGAGCCGCGACTGCTGGACCGGCTCGTCTTCCGCCTGCTCGGGCGCATATTCGTCCTCCAGCATTCCGAGCGAATAACGCGCAGCGCCCTGCAAAGGACATTCGAGATATTTTCGAATCGCGGCTATCGGAAGCGCGAACTCCTCGGCCGGCGCGTGGAGTGCCGCAGCGGGGACTGTTTCGAATTCGGCGAATTGCAAATCCTCTTGCAGACGATCGCGCAGCTTCTCGCCGAGACGATCCAGCAGGCGCTCAGGCTGCGGCTTTGCTCGATGCGGCGCGGTGGCGTCGAGCTTTTGCCGTAGCGCGAGCATCCGTGCGCCGCGGCGCGCCTCGGGATCGAAGCTCGCGAATTCATGATCGCTGTTTGAAGTTGCGCGATCGGCGAATTCAGGAAAATATTTCAAATCATAACGGCTGACTGGATGTTTCACCGTCAGCGTGGCGAGCGTCTTATCATCGATGAATCCCCGCAGCATGTATTGCAGTTCGCGAATGACGGACGATGGTTCGAGGGCGTCGCCGGTCTTCGCATCGCGAGCAATGTAGGAGAAAAAAATCCGCTCGCGCGCGGCCAGGATCGTTTCGAGGAATAGATAACGGTCGCGCTCGGCCGGAGTGACATCGCCCGCGCCGCGCTTGAGCATCCGCAAATCAAGCGGGTCGCGACGCTCGCGCTCTGGAAAGGCAGCTTCGTTCAGCCCCAGCGCAAAGATGACTTTGAATGGGATCGACCGAAGCGAGGAAAGCGATCCAACCGCAACGCCCCGGCCGGAAAATTGTCCGTGACGCGATTCGAGATCGGTGATTCGCGTTGCAATCATCTCACGCGCCGATTCGTACGACATTGGACCGATGTTCAGTTCTGAGTTGCCGACAGCCTCGATCGCCTCGAGGAACCGGTCCCTGACTTGTTCATCGAGCGCGCTCGATGGGCAAAGGTAGGTGTTCAAAAATTCGATGAGCATTCGCGACCATTGCCGGGGCGTGAGCCGCGCATCGCGCATCGAGAGCGCGTCGGCGATGAGCGAGCGTGCCCTGCGCATGAATCGCGCCGCCGTCTCGATTTCATCCTGCGCCACTTCAAACGGCAGGTAGCCCGGGGCTGTCGCTCCTCTCTCATAGAATGCGGGATTCCCGCCACTCCGACCGGTCAGCATGGCGCCCAGCGCGAGGCGTTTGATCGCCTGATCCCAGTGATAGAGGCCGCTCGGAATGTACGTTGCTTCCAGCTCGTCGTCGTCGGCGCCGAAGAAAATGCCCAGCGCCTCGCTCCATCGAGGCCACATCTCAACGTCGATTCGGGTTTCGCCTTCGCTGTTCAACGCGGGATGTGTCAGCAGCCGGATCATTTCCGCGCGCGAAAAGCGCCCGCGCGGCAGATCGAGAAGCAACTCGACGGCCTCGGCGACGCGGCTTGGGCCAGCGATGCCGCGGCCGACGAGATCGATTGGTATTCGGTGCTGCTTTCGGAAAACGCTCTCGATGTGCGCAATGTAGTCGTCAACCGCCGCGTCAGGAATCAGCACCGCGATTTCGTGAAACCGAATGCGCTCGGCGGCGCCACTGGAGGCCAGTTTCTCGTTGTCGCGAACGATCGACCAGATCTCGTTTGCGACGATTTCGGCCTCGCGTCGAATCCCCGGGGTCGCAAGGAACCGGATTCGCGCTTCGTATGGTCTGCCCTTGCCATCCTCGACGTCCGGGGGCTGCGGCTGGCGATCGAGGATGTTTTGCTGAAGAGCTTCGAGCAGAGTGGATGGCTCGCGAGAAGCCGGATCGGAAAAGAGCGGCGCGAAATCGCATTGAGAGAGTTCGTTGAGCAGCCGAATGTATTCACGGCCTGGCCGCCCCCAGAGCCTCAGCGCAGGCGGATCGGATGATTCATTCAACGCGAATGGGTCTTCGGATTCAGCGAGTTTTTCTCCGACTTTGTCCTGACGATGAGCCCATGCGGTGAGCGCGCCGCGGCGCGAAGTATCCACGTCTTCCCAAAACTCGCGGCACGGATTGAGCGCGTAGATTCGAATATCGCCGAGTGCGCCGAGTCGCGCAAAAATTTCCGCGTAAGCATTTCCCGCGTACGGCGCGCCGAACACGTGAAGCACCGCCGGCAGGACAGATTTGAGGTGGCTGCTGTCGCCCGCCTCGAACCCATCGGGCAGCATCATCAATCGAGTCTCGCGCTCCGACAGCCAATCCTCGCGCACGCGGCCGTGCGAATCGAATACCGACTGCCACAAATGCCGCTGCCATCGCTCAGTCTCGCCCATCGCATCAAGGTCAGAGCGCCGGGCAGCGCGCCATTTCTCGATCATGCGCCGCCTCGAAATCGAATACTCGCGAAACAACCGCGCCAACTGTGAGGCAAGCAGGATCGTTCTGAGCTCGACGTCGGCGTCGGTCCTGGATCCCGCCTGGATGTAATCGCGCGCCGGCTTCAAGTCGGGGTCGTCACGATGGCTCGAACTTCGAAGGCATTCGAACAAGATCAGTTGGAGCTCATCGGCGTCCAGGATCTTCAGGTTTTTATCGGTCGATTGGAGAAGTTCGGCCAGATAATTCCGCAGAAACGGAAATTTCAGATTCGCCGCGACGCCGATCGATTCGGCCAGCCGATAGCGGACGAATTGTTCGACGATGCGGTTGGGTACGACGATCGAGACGGGGTCGAGCGGCTCGTGGCGCTGATGCGCGGCTACCGCGTTGGCCAGCGGCGCGATCAGGTTTTCGAGGCGATTGGAATAGTAAAGACGAATCATCGCGGCACAACTATGGATCGCGGATCAGGTTTTAGGAACATATATTGTGGTACTGACAACGGTTGTCATCGGATGGGCGGGATGATTCGATCGGCAAGCTTGCGCAGAGGATACGATCATGAAGAAACCTGGCCGCAAACCAACCTACGGCGCGGCGATTCGGCTGGCACGCATCGCCGTCGGTTTGTTCTCGAAACCATACGGCTGGAGTTTCAAGGCGATCGAGGAAAGCCTGGAAATTTCCGAGCGCACACTTGCCCGTTACGTGTCGGCGATCCGCAGCGATCTGCTCGACTGGCGCGGCGCTCCGATCGTTGAAGTTGCCGGCACGGGCGGCGAGCGCAAACTTCGGCTGGTCAGTTCGATGAAAGCCGCGGAGGCATCCTCGTACCAGGTCGCGCTGCTGTATTTCTCGCTGACCGTGCTCAAGTTCCTGGAGGGCACGGTGCTGGAAGAGGGCGTTGAAGGGCTGTGGGAGAAGATTTATCAGAACCTGAGCCTTACCCAGCAGACGCGGCTGTCCGACCTCGAGCGCAAGTTCTACGCGGTCCCTTACGCGCCGAAGGACTACGGTGAGTTCAGCGAGCAACTCGACGTAATCTTGCGGGCGCTGCTGGATCAGGTTCGGCTCAAAGTCGATTACGCCGGTCTGACCGGCGAGGGGCGCCGTCACGAGTTCGATCCATACTCGCTGATCGCCTACCGCGGCGGACTTTACATTCTCGGCTTCAGCCATCGTGTCAGCGCAATCATCTATCTCGCGGTGGAGCGAATCCGCTCGGTCGAATTCATTCGTCAACCCGACGGGAGCTCGACGCGGTTCATCTATCCGCGCGGCTTCAACCCGGCGGCGCACACCGAAGGGACTTTTGGAATCGTCGAAGGCCCCGAGACCAAAGTCGAGCTGAAGATTCACAGCGAACAAACCGAAGCGTACGTCCGTTCGCGCACGATACATCGCAGCCAGCGTTTCTCGCATCGCCGCGATGGTACGACGATCATGACGATGACCGTCAGGGGCACGACGGAGCTGGCGAACTGGATAATGAGCATGGGGCCGTGGATCGAGGTGCTCAAGCCCGCGTCTTTGCGCAAGGAAATTGCGCAGCGCCATGCTGAAGCCTCGCGCCTTTACCGCGTCAGTTAGTGCAATGGCGAAATCCATTATATGCTTGCGGGCGGGCAAGCCATGATCATACTAACCGGCGGGGCGGGCTTTATCGGCAGCAATCTCCTGGGCGCGCTGAATGCCAAGGGCGTCACCGACGTGCTGGTAGTGGATCGGCTGGGCGATAATTTCCGCAACCTTTGCGATCTGCGGTTTTCGGACTTCATGCAGCCCGCGGAATTCGTGCGGGCAATCGAGCGCAGGATTCTCCCCGACCGAATCGAAGCGATCTTTCACCAGGGCGCTTGCGCCGACACCACCTGCGACGACGGCCGCTACATGATCGAAAACAACTTCACGTTTTCGAAGTCGATTCTGCACTTCGCCCTCTCGAGCAAAGTTCCACTGGTGTATGCGTCAAGCGCGGCTGTGTACGGCTCATCGCGTGCGTTTGCGCCGTCACGCGAAAACGAGCGCCCGCTGAACCTCTACGGGCTGTCCAAACTCGCTTTCGACAATCACGTCCGCATCGTTGCCGCGAAGTCCGAGAGTACGGTGGCCGGTCTCCGATACTTCAACGTCTATGGTCCGCGCGAATCCCACAAGGGCAAAATGGCGTCGATGGTGTATCAGCTCTATCGACAGTTGAAGGCGAGCGGACGCGCACGGCTGTTCAAGGGCACCGATGGATACGCCGACGGAGAGCAGCGCCGCGATTTTATTTTTGTCGACGACATCGTTCGCGTAAACCTGGCGCTGGCCGAAGGTCCCGTGCGCAACGGTATCTTTAACGTCGGCACCGGACAGCCGCGCAGCTTCAACGACGCCGCCAGCATAATAATCGCGCGGATCGGTGCGGGTGAGATCGAGTATGTGCCGTTTCCCGAGAACCTGGCCGGCAAGTATCAAAGCTTCACGCAAGCCGAGCTCTCGGCGCTGAGGAGTGCCGGCTACCTCGAGCCTTTTGCGAGCCTGGAAGATGGAATCGCGCAGTCGATCAATGCCTGGGATCGAGAGTCAACCCGCGGGCACGGCTAGGCAGGGGTGACCCCTGCACTCAGTATTAAGGCCGCCCGCCGCTGGCGGGCGCGGGCTTCAGCGGATGCTGCCGAAAAAAGTCCAGCATCGCAGTCGTCGATTCCTTGGGCCATCGCATGTGATTACCAAGGCCAATCAGTGATCCCATAATACTGGCGGTTGATTTATCGGGAGCCTTTGGATCGGTTCCGCACGAATCGGTACATGAGTAAACCCGGCGATGGTGATTGTCGAGTATCACGTCATCGACAACTACTCCGGCTGCGTTTAATTCGGTCGCCAGCCGCTCGTCATTGGGACAGATGCCGCCGACGTCGCAGCTGTTATGGATATGCATGACTCGCGCGGCCGGATTGAAGATTTGAAGCTGCGTGTTATTCCCGGGCGGTCCGGCGACCGGCCGCTGCTGACACGGATCGTCGAAGGCGCCGAACGGATCGGGTCCCGAATAAACGGCCGCCGCCGCGATGTTCGGACGATTCACCGCATACAGAAGACCCATCGCGGCTCCGTTGGACCATCCGGAGACGTAAATCCGGGCGCCATCGACGTTGCCGGTCGCGACTTCGGCCGCAATGAAATGATCGATCGCGGCCGCGTCCGCATTTTCGCGCCAGGTGATGTCTCCGATCTTTACGTCACCGCTTGGGTTCAACTGGCGATACCAATTATCCCATCCAACTCCCGTGTTGTCCGGAAACGGATAGTAGTGCGTCGTCTTGCGCCCCTCGGGAGCCAACACGATGTATCCGACGTTGTTCGGATCATCGGTGAGTGAGACGGAATTTTGAAGGTCAAGGATATTGGTCTGAGTAATCCATCCGGCCGAAAACAGCGACGGATGCAAGTAAACGATCATTGGCAGCTTGCGATTTGCGCCTGCGGATTTGGGCTGGTAGAGGCAAGCGTAGCGGTCGATGCGGTCCGCGTCCTTCCACGGACCGATCAACTCACCTGCGCCGCAATTGGGTTTGACTTGCGAAATTACCGCGGCTGACGGATCGCCAAATGGCCCGCATGCAGCCGGCGCGGCGCTATCGCCGGTCGCGCTGCCGCATGAAAACAGGCAGGCGACCACGCCCAAGCAAATGATTCTCTTCACGACTTTGATTTAGCATATCAAGGAGCACGCGCTTGAAAAGAGATGCCGCTTGCCCTAAACCCGTCGAGTAACCGTGAGCCAAAACGGAAATTCCGGCTAGCAGGCGTTGAAAAAGTAATTTTCAACGCCTGCTCCCTCTCTCTTGTCTCCCCCAAAAGGGGGAGATGTTATAGGTAAGAAGACAGCTTTTACGCAGGATGTTGAAGCACTCGAAGTCGAAAACGACAACTGACCTGAATTTTTCAACATCCTGCCAGGGCGGGGGTGTCAGTTTTTGTCCGGGCGCGACAGCATCGCAGACTTAGAGTTCGAAGTCGTAGCGACGAGCACTCTCGCAGAGCCAGCCCGCGCGCGCATCATGGCGCTGTTCCGCGCGTCGTATCTGGATGCCAACGAGGCGTATCTCGAGCGCTCGCTTGTCCGGCTGCGCTTCGTCGCGACCGCAACGTCGGCCGGCGCACTGGCGGGTTTTGCGTTAGGCGAGATGCGCATCATGGATCTGCCGCGCGCACCGCAGCAGGCGGTCGCGCTGGCGGGCATGTGCTGCGTCGATGCCAGCTTGCGCCGCCACGGCCTGTTCCGTGAACTCGAGCGGCGTGCGTTTATGGCCGCGGGGCTCGGGTCCGGGTCACGCGTGTTGAGCTGCGGACGCATGGCGCATCCTGCAAGCTTTCGGACCTTGACCAGCAATCCGACGCACGTCCCGAAGCGTCACATCCGGCCGACGCCATGGCAGCAGGAAATCGGCGCGATCATCGCCCAAGCGTACGGCGTCCATGACTTCGATCCGGAGACTTTCGTTTGTGTCGGCAGTGGCACGCCAATCGGCTATCCCAGAATTGAAATGGATGTCCGACCCGAAGAGTGGGACGTCTTCGCCCCGGTCAACCGCAAGCGGGGCGACTCCCTGCTAGGTCTGTGCTGGTTCCCGGACGCTCCACAGGGATGGTGATGCTTCACGCTGGTGGTGGGCCAAAGCAATCCGAGCGCGGCTCGCGCTCGATAATACCGACTAACTATGGGCCAGCATGCGGCTGGGCTGCTACTCGCGATCCTTTGCTTATTGTGACGCGGCAACAGTCGCTTTGCTCGCTGGTTGCCACGTCGCATCCGGATCGTACGCCGTCATCGCCAAAGCTATCTGGGCGGTATCGGCACCCAAATCCTTTTGATAGACCTGACCGTCCTGATTGACGATGAAAGTCATCACTCCGGAGTCGCGATAGCTGGCAGGATAGGCAACCAGCGCGAATCCTCCGGTCATCTTGCCCGCGACGATATAGCTCTTGGCGCCACCGGGCGCGTTGGCTCCCTGACTGGTCAGCAACCGGTACATGTAGCCATGGAAGGGATGCGGCTGGCTGGTGTGTTGATAGCCTTCGCTAGCCGCTTCCGCGACCAAAGGACCGAGAGGACTTTCGCCCTGCGAACCCTTGACCTGCCAGTATAAGCCGTCCTGCGTGCCCGCCGTGCTGCGGAACTTCGCAGCGTATTGATGCTCCGAGGCGCCGTCGTGCAGCGCGTTGAAATAGTCTCGCTGGGCATCGACGATCGCCGCGCAGACTTTGATCACGTCCAGTTCATTGAAGCCGATCCGCCGATATAAGATTTCCTGCTTGCCGTAAGCCGTGTCGAAGTACCACTGCGTTTGATTGTGCTGCAGCGGTATCGGCGTCGGCCAATTCTCGTTGCCTATGTAGAGGAAGGTCAGTCCATCGGGAGCGCTGGCAAACTGATGCGACGCACGATACTTGGCGACAAAGGCATCCTGATTGGTTTTGTCGGCGACCGGATCACCGGAGGAAATCACGTCGCGTCCGGATGGGCCCAGAATCGCCAGCATCGCCGTTTCATCGTGATTCTGTACGGCTGCGCAGAAAGCGTTGGTCGCCTCCGTAGCCGAACCGAAGGTCTTCTGGCCAGGCTCTTGCGCCAAGGCCGCCGGATCGATCCCAAACCCAAGCACGAGGCTGACCGACAAGACCCACAAAGCCAGCCGGCCGGTCGTGCTTATTCGATCACCATTTATTGGTTGACACATTGCTTTTCCCTGCCATCGACGATTAGTGGCCATGACTGGTGCCTCCTCCACCACCGTGATCACCGCCTCCGCCACCGCTGGCATGTCCGCCGCCTCCGCCGCCAACGCTGCTGCGCCCGCGACTGCTCGCGGCAAAGGTGTCGTGGGCCGGAGCAGAGCCGCCAAATTCGCTTCTGCCTCCACCGTAATCCCGATCGCCACCGCCGTAGCCGCGGTAGACGTTGGTCGAGTAGTAGCTCGGCCCACCACCCCACCAACCGCCGCCTCCGCCGTAACCCCCGCCTCCCCAGCCAGGGCCGTAACAACCCGCCGCCAGAGTTGCCAAGAGCAGCGCCGCAAGGAGCGTCACTTTCCGAGTGCCGATAGATCCCGTTTTCATTTCGATAAGATGCTCTCTGCCTGGAGGTTGACTGACGATACCAAGATTTCAGGTTTCAAATCTGAACCGTTCGGGGACTGCGCTGCTTCAGGGCATCTCGAGCAGACACTTGGCGCACAGCGCCCATCGCGCGTGTCCTCCGGCCGGCACCACCAGGATCGCCGCGATCGACAGCTTCGCATCGCCACAGCGGCGGCAAATCAAGTCGTCGCCCTCGCAGTTGGCTTCGAACCCGAACTCAGCAATCGCGGCCGGATCGTCGATCAACTCGATCCGTACATAGTTGGGGTTGGGGCCAGTTTCCAAAGCTTCACCCGGTAAACTCGCGGATCACACGGAGCCAGGTCTTGCGATTCCTTTTGCGACGCCCGCGGTCAGCGATTTCGGATGGTACGCCTTTCAGCCGCCACCTGTTTATCGGTGGTCGTCACTCAATTTAAACGCGCACCAGCCAGATGCGCGGCAGCTTGCGCATCCTTCATGGAATCGAAAAGCTTGGCGACCTGCACGACCATCTGTCGTCCCTGGCGAATGACGAACTTTTCGCGCTCCAATCGCGCCAGGTGCTCGGTCACTCTGGGCCGCGAGGCGCCGACCAGGTTGGCGATATCCTTATGGCTGAAAGATACCCGCAGCAGCGTGCCGCGCGATTCCTCGA
>NZ_JBEKFG010000048.1:0-26427 GCF_050013435.1 Binatus sp. (SeqCode)
GGCCATCCACGGTTCCGGTCACTGCCCCCTTGTAGGGTGAACTACATGAGTGTGACTTTGGACGACCCATCGCGGGACGACCAGGCGCGGGACGACCAGGCACCGGACCGCCTCGCACCGGACCGGCAGGCACCGCTGCTCGCCGACTTGACCTCCGCGCAGTACCGGGCCGTGACCACCCCGGCAACGACGGTGTGCGTGCTGGCTGCCGCCGGGGCGGGCAAGACCCGCGTCCTGACCCGGCGGGTCGGGTACCGGGTGGCGGCCGGCACGGCCACGCCTGAGCACACCCTGGCCATCACCTTTACCCGCAAGGCGTCCGGCGAGCTGCACCAGCGCCTGGCCGGCCTGGGCCTGGCCGCCCCCGTAATGGGAGGCACGTTCCACTCCCTGGCCCGGGGCCAGCTGCGACGCTGGTGGGCGGACCGTGGCGCGCCAGAACCGGCGTTGCTGGCCGGCAAGCGCCGGTTGATAGCCGAGCTGGTCGCCGGACGGCCTGGTCTGCAGGACGCGAGCATCGCCGACCTGGCCAGCCAGGTGGAGTGGGCCAAGGCCCGTCTGGTGGCGCCGGCTTCGTTTGCCGCCGCCGCCCAGCGGGCAGGCCGGGACCTCCCAGCCGACGCCGAGGCCATCGGCGCCCTGTACGCCCGGTACGAAGACGAGAAACGCCGACGCCGGGTGGTCGACTTCGACGACCTCCTGGCGCGTTACGCCCACGCGCTCGAGACCGACGAGCGCTTCGGGGCGGCTCAGAGGTGGCGCTGGCAGCACGTCTTCGTGGACGAGCTCCAAGACGTCAACCCCCTCCAGTGCCGGTTGCTGCTCGCGCTGCTCGGTGACAACGAAGACCTGTTCGTGGTGGGCGACCCCAACCAGGCCATCTACGGTTGGAACGGCGCCGACCCGGGCTTCCTGGCCGACTTCCCGCAGCGATGGCCGCAGGCCGAGGTCGTCCACCTGGACGACAACCACCGTTCGAGCCCGCAGGTGGTGGCGGCCGCGGCCGCCGTCCTCGGTCGCCAGGCCGGTACGACCACGGTACGCTCGAGCCGGCCGGACGGCCCTCTCCCGGACCTGCGCTCCTACCCGTCAGAGGACGCCGAGGCGCAGGGCATCGCCTGCGAACTGCGACAGGCCCGCTCCCGGGGCCTGTCGTGGGAGAACATGGCCGTGCTGGCCCGGACCAACGCTCAGCTGAGCGTTGTCTCGGCCGCTCTGGGCCGCGCCGGGATCCCGTTCCGGGCCATGGCGCCGCTGGAAGAGGACGAAGCTCGGGCCGAGGAGGGGGGGCGTCCCGACCCGGCGGCGACCGAGGCTGTGACGATCAGCAGCTTCCACCGGGCCAAGGGCCTCCAGTGGCCGGCGGTGTGGGTTTGCGGGCTCGAGTCCGGCCTGGTGCCAATTGCCTACGCCACCACTCCCGCGGCCCTGGCCGAGGAACGGCGCCTTCTCTATGTGGCCCTGACCCGGGCCGAGACAGAACTTCACTGCTCGTGGGCCAGGCAGAGGCGGGCGGGCAATGGCGCCGCCCTGCGGCGGGCCCCGAGCCCTTGGTTGGCCGGCCTGGCCCCCCACTGCGCCGGCACCCAGGCCACTGACGAGGCTCTGGGCGAGGCCCGACCTAACCGGCCCGCCGGCGCCGTGCTGGACTTCCTCTCCACTTTCCCCGTTAGAGTAGTTCGGTACCATGGCCGGCTCCGTTTCTCTGCGGTTTTCCTCGTTCTTTTGATTGATCTCTTCGGAGTGCTCTGAGCTGTGGTACGTATCGTTGCCGCCGCTTGTCGAAGGTCCGTTGTAGTCGCTCTGGGCGACCGCGAGATTCGGCATCAGAACCAGACATCCGACAAGTCCGATCAAGGCAGGCAACTCGGCAAATGATTTCATAATAGCCCCTCCTCGTTGTTTACAGCTTTTCGTCCTGAGCGATTGAGATGGCGTAACCCATCAAGTGGCTCGCAGGCTGGCAACTGCCGACGTACGCCAATCAACTAAAACACCGGACCGCTTCTTGCTTTGGTACATCTGCCAATAAACCACAACTGGTCGTGACCGTACGAATATCCTGTGACTGTTCCGACGGTTCGATCGAACGTAAGCTTCACATGATTTATTTTGAAGTCCAGTACGATTTCCGAGTCGTTGTACTCCTCGGTCCCAGGCCAACCAACAAAACCGTAGCCGGCTGCTTCTAAGTGATGCCATTCCTTGAGACATTGCTTATCGGGGTCAAACACGAAGGCCATGGAGAACTGCTGGCCTGCGCGTTTTGTATTTGGTGTCCATTGCAGGTTGCAGTCAAGAACAAACACGTTGCCGGCAAGTGCCAGCCGCGGAAGGCTGAGGAGAGCCACGGAAAGAATGAATCCGATCCGCGCCAGCACCTTCACCCATAGCGCGACTTTCGCTGCCCGGCGCGCTTCCATGTTGCTTGAATTAGCTCTTGCTAAGGAGAGAGCAGGTCGCATGGTCGTGCACCTCCCAATTCGAAACACGCCTGTACCCAGTCGGACGGAATCGGACCCTGACGGCCTCGCAGGCTCGCAACCGTACGGCGCAGATGAGCGATCTGATCGCGAAGAGGCCTGCGCGTTAAAGCGAAGCTCCGCTTGGCTGACGCAACCTGTCGCTCGGTTTCCCCCACGAGGCTCCCTTAACGAAAACGACGCGTTCGCGACCGTCTGACGAGGTTTGAGCGGCGGTGCCGCGAACGCCTCGGTCCCCTACCGAAGCGTTTTAAACCTCGCTCTCGTCGATTGAGAACGCTTCTAGCCGATTGCGTGCTTGATGTCTAGACACGGAAAGCCATGCATAAACATCGAGTTTTACGGAGCCAGACTCTCGGACGTAACTAAGTGGAGCAAGATGCTACAGAAGAGGTCTGTGATGTGAAGATTTCGATTCCTCTCCGATTGTCCGTACCCAGTTGTAAGCGCCGGAGAGAAAATCCTCAGTGAAGCGGCCCGGGTAGGCCGGGCGCGCCGGAGTAAAACTCCAGCAGCAGGTAGCCTTCAGCCATGGAGGTTGAAGGCGGAGGATGAAAGGCGTGGAACTGTATGGGTAGGTGCGACGAGCGGTTTATGTTGAGGGGCTGAGCCGGCGCGAGGCACCGCGCTTTTTCTAGCGAAGTACATTCTGACCGGAGCATGACGGAAGAGCCGCGAAAGCGGCCCCCAAAGACACCGAAAAACAATCGGAAATTACGGATGCGATGAAAAGCCTTCAGAACGACACAGCTGAAGATGCCTGATATTGTTGGGCTTTCTAAAATACTTACACAGAAACTTACACACTTTCAGATTTGATGGAAATAAAGCCAATAAAATAAAGAACTTTTCGGTATAATCAAACGACTTAAAATCCTCTGGAGCGAAAGTTCCGTGCGGGTTCGAGTCCCGCCCCCGGCATGGTGACTAACTGCGATCGATTGAGAAGGCGCAAAAAAACGGAGGCGGCCATGAGCGCCGCCTCCGCTGTACATAACTCCGAGGTAAGCGAAAATGCTGGCTACGGAGTGCTCTTCGCCGGCTTCGCTTCGTTAAACTTCAACGTCAGCTCGGCGACTCCTGCCGCGACGTTCAAGCCGTTCTGTCCTTCGATCGAGACCGGCTGCAACGCGATCGAGCTGTTGAAGCCTCCGACCAGTACGTTGGCGCCCGCGCCGACTCCGACCGCTGCGCTCGCAGTCGCTCCGCCGTAATGACCTGAAAGTGCACCCTGGCCAAGGTTGGTGGTCGGGGCTAGAACTGCCCACATTATTACGCCCGACTGCAGGTACCCGATATCAGCGCCGAACTTCGTGATCGAACCGGTGTAATACTCGGTGTATCCCGGCTGCAGGGCATACGCGCAATTCAGCTTGCGCGACGAGCCGAAAATAAACCCCCATCCTGCCGAGACGTGACAAGTCAGGTATCCTGCCCGAACGGCCGCCCCTCCGCCGGATGCAGGCGCCGCTGCGGGCGCTGCGCCCTGGGCTCGTGCCGACGGTGCGCCTGTGGCCAGTGCCACCGCCAACCCCAGTGCGATTACCATTCCGCGTGCTTTCGAATTCATTTTCTCCTCCGTCTATGCTGAGGCTTTCCGTTCCGGTTGGCCGGACCCCGCAGAAAATTCCTCACGTTAATTTACCCAGTCAAACTCACAAACTTGCATATTTGCTTGTCTAAATGCAATACGGGTCGTCTGGGTTCGAGCAAGTGTACTTATCCACTTGACTCTGAACTTCTAATGCAGCACCATCCTGCGGTCTTTGTTGAAGTCAAAACCCCAGGAGAATTGATTGATGAGCCTCAAGACTATTCTCGTAAGTTTCACCGTAGCTTCGCTGGTGGTCTGCATGATCGGGCTGAGCCGTCCGGCCTCAGCGCAGAACCCGCCGACCTCACAGAAGCAGCTCGACATCGCGGCCGCCCGCGCACAGCGCAAGGCAACGGTCGGCGCCAACATGAACCTGACCGCCGATGAAGCGACCAGGTTCTGGCCGGTTTACGACGCCTACGAAGCGAAGATGGATCGCATCGAAGACCGCCACATCAGAGAGCTCAAGGAATTTGCGGCCAAGTACGACAATCTCACCGATGCCGATGCGAAGCAGAAGCTCGACGAGGTAATCGCCATCGCGCAGGCGCGGCTTGACGTGCAGAAAGAATTCATTGCGCAGTTCCGCGCCGTTGTCTCGCAAGTGAAGGTGACGCGCTTCTATCAAATTGACAACAAAATACAGGCGTTGATCCAGTGCGACATCGCGCAATTGGTGCCGCTGGCGAAATCGCCGGGCGAGGTCGCTCAATAGCCAATCAGCCTGGAACCATTGAACAGGATCTGCCCGCAAGTTGCGCGACCTATGCGCGGATCGCGCCCGCCAGAACGGATACGATTGTTCGGTTAATGATTCGTAGTCTGTTGCAGCAGCGCAACTTATGCGCCTCTGGCGTTCTGACGGTGCAATTGGCATTATTTAGCTCGTAAGCATTATAGGTGGTCAGCGCTAGATGATTTACTAAAAGGGAAGGGTACTCGAATGAATGCGATAAGGCGGTTCTATGTCCGGATTCGTGAATCGTCGAGCGGACAGACGATGACTGAATATGTGCTGATTGTTGCAGCCGTCGCCGTAGTCGTTTACGCCGGATACCAGTCTTTTGGCGCAGAGGTTAGTGCAAGCGTGATGGCGACCAACAATCTAATGTAGATTCGACCATAGTTTCGACGCGTTAGTATCCGCGCGCGCCTTTTTCCCGACCTACGGAATCGATTTGGGCATCAACCCCATTCAAACAGATTAGCGACTCTCTATCGTCGGCCGTTTCGAGCGACGCGATGCAAAGCGGACCTGCGTCGGGAACCATACTCCGGGACCGATAACCGTGGTAATCGTGGCGCCGAAACCAAGCGAGTGACTGGAAGGCGGAAATCGACTCTTGCAGCCGCGATTGTTGGCGGCGCGATCGCGCTCGCGGCCGGATGCATGACGACGCAGGAGATCGATCAGACGATCCCGCCGTACGCGTATATTTCGGACGACGCGAGTGATCCGGCCAGCGCGCCAACACCCGCGCCGTCCGCAAGTTCATCCGGCGAATCCGGCGGGGTCATGAGCGCGATTGAAACCGTAATTATGTTTCCGTTTCACCTTATTGGTGAGGCGTTCGGATCGAACTCGAAGTAAATACTTCGATCGCCCGCGCATCCGTTGGTGAACCCGCGACGTTCATTACTCCCGCGACGCCGAGCCGCCTGGTCAGGTTGCGGTAATTTTAAAACATTCTATTTCCGCTTTGAACTTTGCGTTTGCGGACGGATTGTGGTTGGTGCGAGTCTGGAGCAGGAATCAAAATGGGAATCCGATGCGACGATGAAGAGCGACGATAAGCAGCGGGAAACCCTCGCGATCCTGGTCGGCGGCGGTCCGGCTCCCGGGATCAACGGCGTGATCGCCTCGGCCACCATTGAGGCTATCAAGTGCGGACTGCGCGTCGTGGGACTGCGCGACGGTTATCGATGGCTCGTCGAAGGCGACACCGGGCACGTTGTCGAACTCAATATCGAGGAGGTCAGCAGGATCCACTTCACCGGTGGCTCGATCCTGCGCACCTCGCGCGCCAATCCGGCGCGCGACGAAGCGAGCCTGGGGCGCGTGATCGATGCGCTGACGGCGCTTGGCGTTCGCTACCTTATCTGTATCGGCGGCGACGACACCACGTACGGTGCGGCGCGAATCGCCGAGCGCACCAGAGGCAGGATCGGCATCGTGACCGTGCCAAAAACGATCGACAACGATCTGCCGCTGCCCGAGAATGCGGCGACGTTCGGCTACGAAACCGCGCGTGCCGTCGGCGCCGGGATCATCGAATCGCTGATGGAAGACGCCCGCACCACCAGCAGGTGGTACCTGACGATCTCGATGGGCCGGAAGTCGGGGTCTCTCGCGCTCGGTATGTGCAAGTCAGCTGGCGCCACGCTGGCGGTGATTCCAGAGGAATATCGCGGCGGGAAGTTTGACCTCGCACTGGTCGTCGACACTATCGTGGGCGCGATAATCAAGCGTCGCGCCAGCGGCTACGACGACGGCGTCGCGGTCATCGCCGAAGGAATCGCAGAGCGCATGGACGTTGGCGCGCTCGCCTCGGCGGCGGCCTCGCACGCCGACGCTTACGGCCACGTCCACATCGCGGACATCCCGCTGGGTATTGTTTTGCGCGATCAGGTGGGCGCGGCGCTCAAGCAACTCGGCATCGATGCTACCGTGGTCGCCAAGGACATCGGCTACGAGTTGCGCTGCGCGAAGCCGTTGCCATTCGACGTCGATTATACCCGAACGCTGGGCTACGGCGCGGTGCGCCACCTGCTAAGCGGCGGCTCCGATGTGCTGATCGCAGTCGCGGGTGGCCGCGTGACGCCGGTCAATTTCGAGCAACTGCTCGACCCGAGCACGGGCCGGATTCGCGTGCGGACCGTGGATGTCTCCACCGAGTCATACCAGGTGGCGCGCTCGTACATGATTCGGCTCGAGCTGGAGGACTTCGAGGAGCCGGCGCTGTCGAGGCTCGCCGAACATGCGAAGCTCTCAGCCGCGGCTTTCAAGGCGAGATTTTTGCCTTCGGTGCGTGCCACGACTGAGGGGATCTGAGACCTTTCGCGGGTGTGCCTGCTGAGTCGCGCCAACGCCGCCACTGCCACCTTGGGGCGGATTCAATGGTCCACACTTGAAGCCTGCTGATGGACTGGTCGCACGCTTTGGATGACGCGGTTGATTTCTGGTTGTGAGATTGGCCACTTTTTTTCTGGAAATACGAAATGAAGGTGGACCTTGTCTGCGAACAGATCGGCCTCAATTTCGGGTGGGCGGCTAGCCGGGTTTCCGTATTGGAAGCCGCGGAAATCCCTGGTTTGAATCAAAAAGATACCTGAGTGCCCCTCGTTCGCAATTATCTGGATCGATTTCATCAGCAACAGGAATATCGTGCGAGCCGCCGCTCCTCGGGGCGTGAGTAAACCGATATCGCCAGGGGTGGTCTCGAGCGCAGCTCGGATGAAGGCATAGTCGGACTGTGTAGTCTCCGCGCCAAGGAACCGGCTCCACGCTCTTTTATCAGCGCCGCCCTCTTCAAAAAACGAGTTCACAAACCCGTTTGGTGGGAGTGTGGAAAACACGATGGACTCTCCAGAATGAAAGGAAATCACTTGCCACTTTCCGACGAGTCTCGTCTTTTGCTCGTCCAAATCGTCCCAGGGTACCTCAAATTCGTATCCCAAATAGGAAAGCTTGCGGCCGGGCGCGCTGGAAATCGACAAGTCTTTCAGCGCGACGGGGGTCTTCCACGAAGAGGGGTCGTCCTTACCCGATAAATTTCGTCCTTCGATGATTACGAACCAGGCCGAGACGCCGAAAATATATAGGTAGATGAAGACGACGCCCAACACGATTCCGCACCAAGTCAGGATGCGGCGGCGTCTGGGCGTGAAGTGCGGAAGCCAGCCTCGATTGAGTCGGAGTTTCATCCGCGGTTGAGCCGAGAACCGTCTGCGCTCTCAATAAAAATTCATGGGGCTTCGATTGGAGCGTTGTCGATGCGGCTCTGCTTCCACACCTCGGGGAGGAACTCATGATAGCGGATGGCGCCGTCGCCAATCATGACGAAGACCGCCGGACCGCGCTGCTCGATCTTGCGGGCGGTGGTGGCGGGCAGGACCTTGTCGAGGATTCCCGAGTAGAGCCGATTGAAGTTATCGGCGCAGCCCGCATCGCGGAAGGTGAGCATCCAGAGCACGGTCATCGATTTTCCCTTTTGCAGCGCGACGATCCGATCGCCCGCCCACTTGGCAGCCGCCTCCACGTACGGTGTCTGCTCACCCATCGTGCGCTCGATCATGATCTTGAGCATCAACTCGCCGAGCGTGTCCTCGTCGACCTTTTTCCAATCGCGCAGAACCTTCTCGTAACCGGCGAGCATGACGGTTTTGGCGGGAGTCGGATGGTCGAAGTAAAGCTCGGGATGCATGATCTGCTGCGTCGAGAGCGGCGGCCCCGTGAAGAGGGCATTCACGCCGTCCCAGCGTTTGCGATGGTAGGCTTCGGCGACGAAACGGGCTCCCTCGGTGTACTGAAAAATGAAGGGGTAAGTCATCGCGCGCGGCTTGCCTTCCGTGCGACCCATAAATATAGGAACGATGTCCTGCAGATGGGTGTCGAAGTAGTCGATCGTCTGGTCATCGACGCGCCTGGTCACCACCGAAAATCCCGACAGGGTAGCATCGCCCTCGACGATTGCCTTGTAGGCGAGTTCGTGGTCGGTATCACCCTTGTACTTTTTTTGCGCGGCTTCGATGTCGAAGTGCTGGTCCTGAAGAGCATGGGTCAGCTCGTGTCCCAGGGTGCCAGCGGTTTCAAGCTTCTTGAGCTCCGTCACGGCATTTCGAAATCGCTCCGGCAGCGCAACCGCGATAGGCCGATTGATAACGACGATGTCCTTCTGTCGGGGATCATAGAAGCCGGCTAGCTCGAGGGCCACATCGGCGAGGTCTTTGCGCTCGATTTTCATATCGGGCGGATAAAGACCGATCAGCTTGCCCTCTCCGACGCCCGCGTCGATTTCAGCCTGGCTCGTCTCCCGCGCGAACTCGGTACTGAACCTGGATTCGGTCTCGGCGACGCTGAGATAGGACACGGGCACATTGGCAGTGAGCTTGAGCCCGCGAATCTTCTCGACGCGAGCCTTCACCACCGCGGCCTCGCTGCCGCTCAACACGCCGTCCTGCGCGGCCGCGAGCTTGCAGAAAAATGCGACGACAACGCATGCGGATGCGATTATCGCGATGAACCGTCCGAGCCGGATTCCCCCCAAGATTTTCGCCCACTCCTCTTTGGCCACATCTGCTTAGCCGGGATTCCCATTTAAGGCAAACAGGCGGTGAAGAGGATTCAGAACCCGTGCGCAGTCGCAGGCTGACAGGTTCTGCGGCCTATCCGGGGCATTGGACAACTTAGCTCGGAGAAATTGCAATTCAAGGTAACTCCAGCAATTATAGTGGTTGCATATGGTTAGGGTTGGGAGCTAAACAAAGCATCGGGGACCTAGGGGACCCAAAGGAGCACTTACTTGGAGATCGATAGAATCGTTGCAGACTTGAAGAAGGAAAGGGACCGGCTTATCAGTGCGATCACGGCTTTGGTAGGAGCGGGGGCGGCGGCTAAGGGCCGCAGAGGCCGGGTCGCGGCTGCTAAGCCGGGCGCCACGAAAACCAAGAGACGCGGCGGTATCACCAAAGAGGGCAGAAAGCGGCTGTCGGAGCTTATGAAGAAGCGGTGGGCCGAGCGCAGAAAGAAAGGACTAACGAAACTCAGTAAATAGCGGTACGGATGGATCGCCACCGGTCTCGAGGGTGCGGTTGATTCGCGACCGTCGCGTCCGCACAATCTTCAGATGGCGAAATCAGTACAGCACGCGTTTGATCTTGCGGCGGAGGACTACGACCGCACGCGGCGCCGACTGGTGCCGGGATTCGACGACTTCTATCGCGCGGCGATCGATTTGATACGGTTTCCGCACGATAGCCGGCTCAAGGTTCTCGATCTCGGCGCCGGCACGGGCCTGTTGTCGGCGTTCATCGCGTATAGTTTCCCGCAGGCGCGAATCACGATGGTTGACATCTCGAGCGAGATGCTCGAGCGGGCGCGAGCGCGCTTCGAATTGGGCGGCGAGCGCTTCCGCTTCGAGGTCTCCGACTACGGAGTTGACCCGATCCAGGAAAAATACGACGCGGTGGTTTCGGCGCTCTCGATTCATCACCTGGGCGACGACGAAAAGCGCTCGTTGTTCAATCGAATCTACGGCGCGCTCAACGACGGCGGTGTATTCGTCAACGCCGAGCAGTGTCGCGGCGCGACTCCGGAGCGGCACCGGTTTCATCACGAGCGGTGGATCACGCGGGTGCGCGAATTGGGGATGGATGATCGCGACCTCGGGCTGGCGCTCGACCGAATGAAGTTCGATCGCGCGGCGACGCTCGAAGATCAGCTCGAATGGCTGCGCGAGGCGGGGTTCCGGGATATCGATTGCGCGTACAAGAATCTGATCTTCGCGGTTTACTGCGGCCTCAAGTAACCAGGCGCGGTGTCCGTCAGTGTTCGGCGCCGCTCAGGATATGAATCGCATGGCTGGCGGCCGCGAGAAATGCCGGGTCCGGATTGAACGCATGCTCGCGCAGGCAAACCTCGGTGAATTTGATCGCGTGCTCGTCGCCGCATGCGATCGCGCGCTCGATGAGTCCAGCTTCGTCCCAAACTTTGAGCTCATCGATTTCCACGCGCCCCAGGTCTGCCCGCGTTGCGAAAGTTGCGTACATCGCGGCAGCCGTTTGCCACCCGTATGCGAGCGCGGCGTGCGCGGTTGAATCGCGCAGGTACGGCAGGAGAGGGCGGATGGCGGCCGGGCCCGTCACGGCGTGGACGAACGCGATGGTCGTATAAGCGTTGTGGGCGTTGGCAAGAAAGACGCGCGCAAAGGTAGCCGTCAGGTCGGAAATGAATGCGCATGCGTCGCCGGCGGGATCGACTGCGTCCAGCGTATCCTTGAACGGCTCGAAGGAATCGAGTTGTGCGAGCGCATCGGTAAGCGCGCCGATTTTGGCACGGCGAATCTCCGGCGGAATTATCTGCACGCCAGCGATCGCCTTTGACGGCATCGCGCGAACGGTACTGTCCCGATGCGGGCCGGCGGGAAGCGGCATGTAATCGGCGGCCCAATAGGCGAGTCCGTCGGCCAGTTCGCGCCGGCGCGAGGGAGTATCTTCGAGAGCGAGCGCCCGAGTTGCGTGGCCGGTGCGAATCACGCCGTGCGTCGCAGCCGCCATCAGACCCGGTGCGAGCCGCGCGGTCCACTTGTCGAGCACGGCTGGCCAAGGTCGCTCCGCGATTTCATTGCGGAAGAACTCGAACCAATCCTCGGTGCGGCGAAGGTCGCCGAGCGCGGCGCGCCAATTGTCGTCCGTCAGCCGTGCGACCCGTGCGCGACGCGGTGCGAGCCGGCGCCGGTAGCGTTCGAACCACGGCATCACGGCGTCGCGGCGGCCCATCGCACACATCGCTTCGATCGCCATCGGGGCGTGATTGGAGAGGCCATTGCTCAAGTCGGGGCCCATCGGCGCCATGATTTCGAGCGTTTCATCGAGGGCAGAATAATCAGCCGGATTCATTTTCGCCTTCATCGATGCGGCCTCCTCGCGGCTCTGATAGTTAGTAAAGTACTCGCTTTATATACTAAGTCAAGCACTTGCTTGACTAATATTCCATGGCGGGTACCATCTCATTGCATGAAGCACGACGCGCGCGCCGGTGAGGGCGTTCTGTACCAGCTCAAGACGCACGGGCCGCAAACCGCGGCGCAGGCCGCGCGCCGCCTGGGCGTGACGGCGATGGCCGTGCGGCAGCATCTGTATCGCCTGAGGCTGTCAGGCCTTGTCGAGTTCACCGACGAACGGCGCAAGCTGGGGCGGCCGGCCCGCGTATGGAAACTGACGAGCGCCGCGGCCGGGCGCTTTCCTGACAGCCATGGCGACCTCACGGTTGAAATCATCGCCGCGGTGCGCGCTACGTTTGGTGAGGCGGGAATGGACAAGCTGGTGCGCGAGAGGACGCGCCGCCAGCTGGAAGAATATCGCGCGCGGCTTCGCCCGGCGGGAACTTCGATTGCAAAGCGCGCGTTGTTGTTGGCGAAGGTTCGGCGCGAGCAGGGCTACATGGCCGAATGTGCGAGGATGCCCGACGGCTCGATGCTTTTGGCGGAAAATCATTGTCCGATCTGCGCGGCAGCGTCGGCCTGCCAGGGATTATGCCGCGAAGAGCTCGCGCTGTTCCGCGCGGTGCTCGGTGACAAGGCGCGGGTCGAGCGCACCGATCACATCCTGGCGGGCGCGCGGCGCTGCGCGTATCGGATCACGACGCCGGGCTAGCGATCCGGGGCGTCTCGCGCGGCGACTGCAGCTTCGAATTCCATTCGACTCCATGAACGAACGGTTTGAAAGAAAGTCGAAGTCTCGGCTAGGTTGGTCGGGTACAAAAGGATTCGCGATCTCGGGTAGTTGTAGTCAAGAGGAAATTTCATGGCGCGCAAGCTATCAATCGGAATCAATTGGCAGGGCAAGCTCGACTTCAAGGCGGCGATCGAACGGGCGAAAATCGCGGACGCCGCGGGAATCCATTCGATCTGGGTGGCCGAAGCGTGGGGCCGCGACGCCTTCACGCTGCTGACGCTGCTCGCGGAGCACACCAGCAAGGTCCAGCTTGCGACTTCGATCGTGAATATCTACTCGCGCACGCCGGCCGCGCTCGCGCAGCATTTCGGCACGCTGGACGAGTTGAGCAACGGCCGCATGATCATCGGGCTGGGCACCAGCGGTCCGCAGGTGATCGAACATTTCCACGGTATCCCGTTCAATCCGCCGCTGACCCGGATGAAGGAGTACGTGGAAATCATCAACATGATAATGGCGCAGACGCCGCTCAACTACGACGGCAAGTTGTTCAAGCTGCAGCGCGGTTTCACGATGCGCTTCGAGACCCCGCGCAAGCATATTCCGATCTGGATCGCCTCGCTCAACAAAAAGAGCGTCGAGTTCACGGCGAAGAAAGCCGACGGATGGCTGCCGGTGATGATCCCGATTAACTCGCTCAAGAAAGCGATCGCGGATTTTCGCGCGATTGCGACGGCCGCCGGCCGCGAGCCGCGCGCGGTCGCGGTCAAAGCGCCCGGACATGTGACGGTAACGGCGAACGTCGATCGCGCGGTGGCAGGACATGCCGCCAACGTTGCGTTCTACGCCGCGCGCATGGGCACCTTCTATTCCGAGCAGCTCACGCGCTTTGGCTTCGGCGACGACGTGCAGAAGGTCAAGCAGGCGTGGGACGGGGGCGGCTCGAAGGCGGGCACCGCGGCGCTATCGCCCAAGCTGCTGGGCGAGTTGGGTTATATCGGCGGAGTCGAAGGGGCGATCGAGCGGCTCAAGGCGCAGGAGGAAGCCGGCGTCGACCTGCATCCGGTGGAGATCGACGCGGGCGGCAAGCCGGGCGAGTTCGAGAAGACCGTCGCGCGGTTGCTCGGATGATCGTGCAGGCGGGATTTGCCGATTCCCCGGCACAGGCGCTATATCGAGGCTCGATGCCGCGTCGCAATCAAGCGGCGTGCCGATCGCGCACCAGACTCGGCGTTTGGTAATTCGTGGGAATCGAACGCGCGAGAGGGTCCTCGTGGACCCTCTTCGTTTTTGGAGGGGCAATTCAATGAGAATCAGAATCCGGCTGGCCGCATTCGCACTGCTGCTCGCAGCGGCCGCGCTGCCCGCCCCGGCGCGCGCCGGCGACGCGGCGAAAGCGGATGGCATCAAGGTCGAAGTGACCGGCTTTCGAAACGACAAGGGGCAACTGGGATGCTCGCTGTGGCCGGGGCCCGAGGGATTTCCGCGCGACGACTCTCACATACTACGTCACATCTGGGCAAAGATTGCGGGCAAGCGCGGCGAGTGCGACTTCGCCGGAGTCCCGGCCGGCGACTACGCCGTCACGCTTTTTCACGATGAGAACGGCAACGGCAAGTTCGATTCGAATTTCATCGGCTACCCGCTCGAGGGCTACGGATTTTCAAACAACGCCAAGGCCCAGTTCAAAGCGCCGTCATTCGACGAGACGAAATTTCACTTTGACGGCACCGGCACGAAGCAGATTTCGGTGCAAGTGATTTATCGATGATGAAGGCAGTAATCGTTGAAAAACCCGGCGATGAAAATGCGCTCAAAATCGGCGAAGTTGCCGAGCCTGCGATCAAGCCCGACGAAATACTGATTCGGGTCCGAGCCGCCGGGGTGAATCGCGCGGACATCCTTCAGCGCCAGGGATTCTATCCGCCTCCGGCGGGCGCGTCGGAAATCCTCGGCCTGGAATGCGCCGGCGAGGTTGCCGCCGTCGGCGCCGCCGCGATCGGATGGAAGGCCGGCGATCGCGCGATGGCATTGCTGCCGGGCGGTGGTTACGCGCAGCAAGCCGCGGTGCATTACGGATCCGCGATGAAGATTCCCGCGGCGCTGAGTTTCGAGGAAGCTGCCGGGATCCCCGAGGTCTTTCTGACCGCGTTCCTGAATTTTTTTATGCTCGCCGGGATCAAGCGCGGCGAGACCGCTTTGATTCACGGTGGCGGCAGCGGCGTCGGCACCGCATCGATTCTATTGCTCAAGGAAGCGGGCGTGCGCGTGATCGTGACCGCGGGCGCGGATGAGAAATGCGCGCAATGCCGAAAGCTGGGCGCCGACGTCGCGATCAATTACAAGCGCGGGCCGTTCGCGCCGGCGGTGAAGGCCGCGACCGACGGGCGCGGCGTGGACGTGATCCTGGACAGCATCGGCGGCGCCTACCTGCCCGGAAATATCGAGTCGCTGGCCAACGGCGGGCGGCTGGTCCTGATCGGCTTGATGAACGGGACGCGCGCCGAGCTCGATCTGGCCGCCGTTTTGCGGCGTCATCTGAAAATTTTCGGCTCGACTCTGCGCACCCGCCCAGCCGCCGAGAAAGCTCAGATCGTCGCGGCGTTCCTCGGGCAATTCGGCGCGGCGCTCGAGGCGGGTCGGTTGCGTCCGCCAATTTACAAGGCGATCCCGGCGGCGGACGCCCCGACGGCGCATCGCATGATGCAAGCGAGCGAGCACTTCGGGAAAATCATTCTCAAGTTCGACTGATCCCGGCGCTCGCGATTCAGCGCGGTCGGTTTCCCGACTTGCGCGCGCGCCGCGGGAAGTGGCGCAATTGCCGAAACTGATGGGTGTTCGCGGGCGCCTTCTGGTAGGATTCGGGGCGAGATAGCGTGAACCGCAAACCGATCAAACCCAACGCGCTCAAACCGGGCGATACAGTTGCGGTCGTCGCGCCTGCCGCGGCGATCGAACGGGAGCATCTCGAGCGCGGCGTCAACGTGCTCGCCTCGATGGGCTATCGGGTCAAAGTTTCGCAGCGCGTGCTGGCGCGCTCGGGGATACTGGCCGGCGACGATCGCGAGCGGGCGAGCGAGCTTCAAGAATACTTTGCCGACCCCGAGGTCAAGGCGATCTTTTCCGCGCGCGGCGGTTACGGATGCGGGCGGCTGCTGCCGCTGCTCGACTTCAAGGCGATGGCCCGCACGCCCAAAATCTTCGTCGGCTTCTCGGACGCGACCTTTATCTTAAATGCGCTGGTCGATTTCGCCGGCATGGTATCGTTTCACGGGCCGATGGTCGCGATGGATTTTGCGCGAGGCCTGAGCCCGCGCGCCTTCGAGCACATGCAAGACCTGCTCGGCGGCAAGCTGGACGGCTTCGAGCTGGAGGCGCGCGAGGCGATGCATCCCGGTCAAGCAAGTGGCGAGGTCATCGGCGGTTGCCTGTCGGTGCTGGTCGCGACGATCGGCACACCGTATGAGCCGCGCTTCGACGGCCGAATCCTGTTCCTCGAAGACACGGGTGAGAAAGCCTATCGAATCGACAGGATGCTTGTGCAGTTGCGCCAGACCGGCGCGCTCGGCCGAGTGGCGGGAATTGTTTTCGGCGCGATTCGCGCGATCGACGGAAACGAGCAGGAGACGCGGCTGATCGCGCGCTTCGCCGCCGAGCAGACCGCCGGGCTGGGATGCCCGGTGCTGTACGGCGTCGAGGCCGGGCATGGCACCGAGAATTTTACGATTCCGTTCGGCGTGGCGGCGCGAATCGATTCGGCCGCGCGCCGCATCATCTTCACCGAGCCGGCCGTGACGCGGTAACGGGCCAGATTTTCAGGAGGATTAAGCGTTGGGATGGAGCGAGGTCGAGCAGGCGTTCAACGACGCGGTCGAGGAGCGGGTGATTCCCGGCGCGACGGTCGTCGTGCGGCGCGGCGCGGAGATCGCGTTCGAGGGCGCATTCGGATTCAGATCGATCGAGCCGAGCCGTTCGCCGGCCAAAATCGAGACCGTCTATGACCTGTCGTCGCTGACCAAGGCGCTGGCGACGACGGTCGCGGTGATGATGCTGGCGCGCGACGGCAAGTTTCGCCTCGACGATCGAGTGACGCGTTTTTTTCCGAATTTTGGCGTGCACGGCAAGACCACCGTCACGTTTCGGCATCTGCTGGCGCATTGCTCGGGCCTGGCGGCGTGGCGGCCGTTCTACCAGCGGATCGCGGAGATCGAAAAAAGCGGGCGGGTCAACTTCATGGCGAGCCACGGCGCCAAGGAGTTCGCTTACGAGGAGATTCATCGCGAAAAACCCGAGGCCGCGCCCGCGAGCAAAACTATCTACTCGGACCTCGGATTCATCCTGCTGGGCGAGACGATCGAAAAGGTGGCCGGCGCCGCGCTCAACCGATTCTGCCGCGAGAAAATCTTCCGCCCGCTGGGTCTGCGCGCCACTGATTATATAGACATCTCACTGGTCCGCTCGCGGCGGCTGGAGCCGGTCGCCGACATGTTCGCGCCGACCGAAATCTGTCCTTCGCGCAAGCGGCTGCTGGTCGGCGAAGTTGACGACGAGAACGCGTTCTCGATGGGCGGAGTGGCGGGTCACGCCGGACTGTTCGCGCCGGTGCGCGAGGTCGATCGCCTCGCGCGCGAGCTGATCGCGTGTTACGCCGGACGTTCGGATTTCGTGCCGCAAAAAACAATCCGCGAGTTCTGGACGCGCGACACGACCGTGCCAGGCTCGACGTGGGCGCTCGGATGGGACACGCCGTCGGCGGAGCATTCCAGCTCGGGCCATCGCTTCTCGCCGGCGGCAGTGGGCCATCTTGGCTTCACCGGCACTTCGATCTGGATCGAGCCGGAAAGCGAAGTTGCGATCTCGATGCTGACCAACCGGGTTCATCCGCGGCGCGACAATCAGAAGATTCGCGAGTTCCGTCCCAAGATTCACGATTTGATCATGGATGCGCTTGATGGTGGCTGAATCCGGCAGCGCTGCGCGGCTCGCGCGCATTCCAGTGCCGGCCCGGCGAGTGCATTTGATCGGAGTCGGGGGCACCGCGATGGCCGCGCTGGCCGGGATGCTGGTGGAGCGCGGCTTGTCGGTCACGGGCTCCGACAAGCAGCTCTACGAGCCGACGGCGTCGCTGCTGAAAAATTCGCGGGTCGGATTGATGACGGGATTTTCGCCCGCGAACCTGTCGCCCGCGCCCGACCTGGTGGTGGTGGGCAACGCGATCGTGGCGAGCAATCCCGAAGCCGTGGCGCTGCTGGACTGCGCGATCCCGTATCTCTCGATGCCTGAAGCGCTGTGGCATTTTTTCCTGAAGGGCCGGCGCGTGCTGATGGTCGCGGGAACCCATGGCAAGACCACCTCGACCGCGATGATGGCGCACGTGCTCGAAGCGGCGGGGCGCGATCCCTCGATGCTGGTCGGAGGAGTGGCGAGCGATTTCGGATCGAACTACCGGCTTGGCCGGGGCGCCGATTTCGTGATCGAAGGCGACGAGTACGACACCGCGTTTTTCGACAAGGGACCGAAGTTTCTGCATTACCGGGCCAGTGGTGCGATTATTACGGCGGTCGAATTCGATCACGCCGATATCTATCGCGATCTCGAGCATGTGAAATCGAGTTTCCGCGCACTCGTCGAGCAGATGGATTCGTCGCGGGTGCTCGCGGTATGCGCCGACTTTCCTCACGCGCTCGAGGTCAGTGCGGCGGCGCGCGCGCGGCGGCTCACGTACGGGCTGCGCGAGGGCGAATACCGCGCGACGGACATTACGGTGGGCGCCGACGGCGCGAGATTTTCGGTGACGCGCGGCGCCGTGCGAATCCAGGATTCAATCCATCTTCCGATCGGCGGCCGAATGAACGTCGCCAACGCGCTGGGCGTTTACGTGCTGCTGAGCGCGTTGGGAGTCTCCGGCGACGAGATTGGCGGCGGGTTGCGCACCTTCAAGGGCGTGGTGCGCCGGCAGCAGGTGATCGGAGAGGCGGCGGGAGTGACGGTGGTCGATGACTTTGCGCATCATCCGACCGCGATCGGCGTCACGCTCGAGGCGATTGCGGAACGGTTCCCGGGCCGGCGGATACTTGCGGCGTTCGAGCCGCGCTCGAATACGGCGCGGCGCAACGTTTTTCAACAGGCGTTCGCGGCCGCATTCGATCGAGCATCGCGCGTCTATCTGGGTCCAGTCTATTTCAAGGAAAACGATCCGATCGCGCCGGGCGAGCGGCTGGAAACAGGCGCGCTCGCGAGTGCCATCAGTGCGCGTGGGCCTCATGCGATTGCATGCGCGTCGAACGATCAGATCCTCGAGCGGATGCTCTCCGACGCGCGCGCGGGCGACGTGGCGCTGTTCATGTCGAACGGGCCGTTCGATGGATTGAAGGAACGATTCCTGGCGGGGCTGAAGGCACGGTAGCAGGGGCTGGCTTCTGCCCCTGCGCGAAGTCGAAGGACCCGGTTAGAAGGCGGTGCGAGTCGCGCGGCTTCTTTAGAGCGGCGGCAGGGGAATTGTCAGCGCATCGTAAACCGTGATTGCGGGTCCGTAGGCGGACTGGAAAACTCCTATACCGGTTGAAGGACGAATCAGATTGATGCGATCGAACACGTTGAGCAGGACAATCCGGTTCTCAATGTGACCGAGCCCCGGCACGTCGAGAGTTTTAGCGGCGCTCATGTTGAACTGCCACACTTTCGGTAGCTGGGTCCGGTTGGCGAAGCCGCCACGCAAACCGCTGCTGAATAGCCCGTCGAAAGTAAATTGATAAGTCTTCCACCTGTAAGCGGCGCCGGCTGACGCGCCCACCAGCGGAGTATGATCGAGTACTATGTAGTGCCGATCAATATATTGAAGCTGCGCCAGCGGAGGAAAGTTGTACTGTCCGGTGGCGACGCCGCGGACCTCTTCCCGGGCCACAAATTGCGACACTCGCAGAGCGAGATTGGGAAGATTGTAGGTGAGCGAGTTCTCGAGTCCGGCGCCGTAGCCTCTTACGTAGTTGAAGGGCGCATCCACAGGGACGAAACCAAACTGGCCTTCGTCGATATAGTGGCGATCGATCCGGAAATAGCTGTCTTGCGACAGCACCAGCTGCGGGTTGAGCTGATGCGTGTACCCAACATCCCATGTGTAGTCCGTTTCGGCGTCGAGTTTGGTGCTTAAGGGTATACCGGGACCGACACCGCCGGTGGTGTTCTTCAAGGCGGTGATGCCGGGAGAAATGCCCTGGAAGTTCGGAACCTGGAAGTTGCGCGCAAACCCGGCATGGATCGTGGTGTCGCGGCGCGGCTTGTACACGAAATTTATGGTCGGACTGAACTGGCTATCGTTGACAAGGCCGCTAACTCGATCCCATCGTGAGCCAAAATTCACACTTAGCTTCTCACTAAGCTGCCAGGTGTCCTGAGCATATACACCGTAAATCAGGTTAATCTTGTTGAGGTCGGCGGTAATCGAGATAGGGACAGTTAATGTCGTACCACCCTTTATGGGAAAGACCTGCGAAGTATTGTCCGCTTCGACTCCGTACTCGCCAAAATAAAATCCCCCACGCAACGTGTGGTCGTTGCCCAGACGGTAAGTAAGATTGCCTTGCGCTGCGTTTGAGAAGTCGCTGTCGAACACCTTTGGGGCTATGCCCTGGTAAATGAGATCGCTTATCGGATCGGGATAAAAGTCTTCCCGGTTGTAGTGCATCGTGTAAGCGACCTGGTAGTCAGCATTCGTTCCGAGCGCACCGTTCAAAGCTAGAACTCCATAGTAGTCCTGTTGATCCATCGTCGAATTGATATCAGCGGATGGAAAGTCAGCAGGATTGACGCCGCTTAACGTGAACTCTGGCGTCTCACCGGGCACATTGGGGAACTGATTGTTGGCAACGGTCATTCCGGTGATCAGACTCAGTTGCGTGGTCGGACTTACTGAGTAGGTCAGGTAGGCGAATCCCTGACCCTGATCGGTGCCATCGTGAATCGGCTCAGGACCGGGAGTCGCAGAACTAAGGCCCAGGTTCGAGTGCAGGTAAACGCCGGTGAGATAGTAACTGAAGTCTCCGTGACAGCCACCCAGCTCGAAACTTGGCTGCGCCGTATCCCGCTGGCCGCCGTAAATGGTGAACTCGTTGTGCGCATCATCGCATCCGTTTTTGGTGCTGATTTCAATTACGCCCGACGTGCGATAGCCATACTCGGCCGGCAGCACGCCATCCATAAGGCTCACCCTCTTGACGAAATATGAATTGAGGAGCTGCGTAAAGGTCGGGTCGTTGTTGATGTCGAGCGGCAACAGGATCCCGTTCATCTGATACTGGATGCCCGCGTGCTCGCCGCGAATATGAATCTCCTGGTTCTGGTCGAGTGCCACCCCCGGCATCTGCAGCATCACCTGGTTGAGGGGAGTAGCCTCGCCCTGAGGCAGGTTCGCGACATCCTGGGCAGTGAAGGTATATTTACTGGCGCCGGTTGCGGTCAATCCATTTTGTGCGTGTACGCGGCTCGCGCTCACCGGTAGGGTCAATGCCTGTTCGGATTCCAGCACGAGGTCGAGGGGAGTTTTGCTGCTGGTGGGCAAGACCAGCGCTGCTCTGGCAGCCTTGAAGCCGGATTTCTGAACGACCAGGTCGTAGGTCCCGGGTCCCGGTGCAGGCAACTTGAATTGTCCGTGCTCGCCTCTGGTGGTCCGAGCGACTGTGCGACCGTCTGCCGCTCGCAATATTACCACAGCATTCGTCACGGGCCGGCCCAAGGCATCCTTTACCGTTCCCGCCGGAGAGTCGGACGTCAGTCGCTGCTTGGCGGCGGCTGAGCTGCTGACGGTCAGCAATATGATCAGAGGCGCTAGCGCCAGAGCAGCGCAGATCTGCGCATAGCATCGCGGCGCCCTCGACATACGCGAAGGTGAAATAGCCATGAGAAAACCCGCTCTCCAATCGGCACTCGCTGACGAATGCCTGCACGGTTCCTGCCTCTGAGCGCAGTCGGCTGGAAGCAACTTTCGTTACGCACAACGACAGTGCTGCTCCGGCTCAAGGCAGGCGGAAATCTCGAAAGGAACGATTTTGGAAGAAAGCTAGATGAGAGCGGGC
Source organism: Binatus sp. (SeqCode) (assembly GCF_050013435.1). GTDB lineage: Bacteria > Desulfobacterota > Binatia > Binatales > Binataceae > Binatus. Next base: position 21,543 of record NZ_JBEKFG010000048.1, read on the forward strand.
GGCGGACGGGCCGCCAGCGGCAAGCGGTTCAGGTCATGATTGGCGACTACAACGACGATCTGTGACGAATCGTTTCCGACATCACGGATTGGCGCGATTGCGACGCGCTCGAAAGGACGATCGAAGTGCCAGTGCTCAAGCCGATGAGGATCGCTTACGACGATCGCGGCTTCATTGCCATGTACGTCGTAAGCGTGATCGCCGTGGCCGTGCGAATGGTTATTTTCGTCGTGGTGTTCGTGATCGTGATGGTGCGATTTATCTGCGGCATCGTGGTGATGGACGTGCGGATAGTTTCCTCCGCTGTGCCGATGATGAATCAAGCTCACGACGCCAGACGTCTGCGATTCCAACTCACCAACTAGACCAAACAGTCTCCTGTGGCAAGGTTTTGAACGGCCTAATAGCCGAGGTTGGGGTCGACCACGTTCAGCAGCGGGCGATTCGTGGCGAACCTTTTCAGATTCTCCGCGAACAGTTGGCATGCCTTGTCCATGTAACCGCGATTGGCGCCGGAAACGTGCGGCGTCAGGATGACATTTTCCAAATCCCAAAGCGGGCTTTCGGATTCGAGCGGTTCATGCTCGAACACGTCGAGGCCGGCGCCGCCAATCTTTCCCGCGGTCAACGCCGCGGCCATCGCGCGCTCGTCGATCACTTCGCCGCGCCCGATATTCACCAGGTACGCGCCGGGCTTCATCGCGGCGAATTCCCGCTCGCCGATGAACTTGCGCGTGTGCTCGGTGAGCGGGAGAGTGACGGACACGTAATCGCTGTCGCGGAGGATCGCTTCGCGTTCGCCGGGACCGAAGAAGCGGGCGGGAAGCTTGCCTTCGGGATCGCCGAGCCCGGCAGGACACCATCCGGGATCGGCGCGCTCGGCCGGGTTGCGCTTGAGCGCAAGCACGGTCATCCCAAATGCGGCCGCGAGCCGCGCCGTTTCCCTGCCAATCGAACCGTAGCCGATGATACCAAGAGTCCGCCCGCGGATTTCGTCCACGCTCGCCATGAAAGCGCCCGAGCGCATCCACTCGCGGCGAATCTGCGCCCGAATCGCGAGATGAATCCGATGCGTATACGCGAGCATCGAGGCTATCGTGTATTCCCCGATCGGCGTCGCATGAATTCCGCTCGCGGTGGTGACTGGAATCGCGATCCCCTTGAGCGGTCCGCCTAGCGCGTGGTCCGCGCCCGCGCTGAGCAGTTGAATCCATTTGAGGCCGGGCGCCCGATTCGCGATGTCATTAGGCACGCGAAAGGCGAGCAGCACGTCGCATCCGCCACTGACGAAGTCGCCGGCTTCCTCGACGGTTCGGCACTGGCGATCGGCCAATTCGGCTCCCGGCACCGCGCTGGTAATTGCGGCGCGATGCGCGGGTTGCAGCGCAACCGTGGATATTATTTTCATGAACCCACCGAAACTTTCGCATGGGTTCGCGCGTCCTTCAAGCAGAAATCGTGCAGGTTGAGCAGGTCGCGTGGCGGGCTTATATTTGCAGGGTTCCTGCATCACCGGGTCGATCGCCGAGCGCGATGAAATGAAGCTGAAAAAGATGCTCACGCTGGGCGTGGCGGCGGCCGCGCTGTTCACGCTGTGTCATCTTGCGGTCGCGCAGGCGCAGGACTCGCAAACTGGCTCCCAGGGCGGCGGGAATTCCGCCAATCCCGCAACTGCGGGGCAGGGCGGCAGCGACGCGACGCTCGAGATAGCTCCGCAGCCCGGCTTGGCGGCGCCGAAACCCGGCGTTCAGGAGATCCCCGGCGGCCGGAATTTTAATCCGGGCGAGAGCAGCACGTCGATCGAACCCAACTTCCGCCCCAAAACAGAGAACGGCACCGGCGATAACAACGGCAACGGCGATAGCAACCGCCCCCGTCCGCGGCCCTACCTCGGCATCACCGTGCAGTACACGACGGAGTGCTACCTCGGAATGGAGGAGCATGGGCTCGAGGTGCTGACCGTCGATCCCAACAGTCCGGCCGCGCAAGCTGGTCTGCAGGCGCGCTCCGGAATGAGCGCGGTCGGCGCGGCGGTTTCCACGCTGACGGGAATACTGCCCGGCGGCTCAATCCTGGCGAATAAGGCGCTGAGCAGTTCGGGAGCGATGGGCCATGGGGGAGATTTGATTGTCGCGGTTGACGATCGGCGGGTGCGCGATCAGAGCGATCTGGAAAACGCGATGGCGCGGCTCAAGCCGGGAGACACGATGTACCTGACGATAATCAGGCCGGAAGGTAATTCGCACAAGACAATCAAAATCGCGGTGCGAGTCGGCGCGGTGGGCGAGCCAATCGCGAATGCGGCGCCGACGGTTGGCAACGTGCGCTAGCCTCCCGAGTTCATTTCACAATTGTTCGTCCGGTAGGGCCGACGCGTTCGCGCGCGATTTTCTGCTATCATTTTTGTGACGCCAGCGGCATGTGCGCTCCTCGCGCGCATCGCCGCAGGGCGAATTTGCGTATTGGGATCGGAAAAACTTGCAACGCAGCCTCAAAGAAGCGGCCGGCGAACTCGAAGCGCGGCTCGCGGCAAATACCGAACGTCGATTCCCCGTGATGGGACTGCGCGGCGCGGCCGGCGCGCTGATGATTCGCGAGATGGGAACCCGGCTGCGGCGTCCAATCGTCGCGGTCACGTCAACGCCGCCGGAAGCCGAGGCACTGGCGGGGGAGGTTGCGTTTTTTCTCGGTGAGGCGCCGGACGCGGACGCCGCCACCCGCCGGGTGCATCTGATCCGCTCATGGGAAGTGAAACCGATGGCGCAGTTGTCGCCACCGACCGACGCGCAGGCGTCGCAACTGGCGGCGCTGTTCGCGATGCTTCGGCATGAGTCGCCGCTGGTCGTCACGTCGGCCGAAGCGCTGATGACGCGCACGATTCCGCGCACGGTCTTCAATGAATCGATCGTTAAAGTGGCGATTGGCGATTCTCTGGATCTCGAGGCTCTGGTCGAGGCGCTCGTGGGGTGCGGCTATCAGCGCGTGCCGCAGAGCGAAGAGGCGGGAGACTTCAGCGTGCGCGGCGGAATCGTCGATGCGTTCTCGCCGTTGTACCGCGACCCGATTCGCATCGAGCTCGAAGACGACCTGATCACCTCGATTCGGCATTTTGACGCGGGCACCCAGCGCTCAGGCGGCGAACTGCTCGAGGCGACGATAACCCGCACTCGCTACGTGCCGCCGACTTCCTTGAAGGACCCGAAGCTGCGCGAGCAGGTCACGTTGCGGGCCGCGGAAATCGGCATGGTGCGCAAGGAGGCCGCGGAACTGGCCGAGGCGCTCGAGAACGGGCTGCTGTTTCCGGGCGCGGAACTGCTGATGCCGTACGCGTACGGGCGCGCGCTCGACAGCGTGTTCGATTACATGCCGGCGGGCGCGTTGCTATGGCTGGTCGATCCGGGGCGCGTTCTCGCCGAGGCACATCGCTTTGCCGATACCGTATCCGTCGAGACGGCAGCGGCGGCGCGCAAGCCCGCGTTTCATCCCGCGCCGGATTCGCTGTTCATCGGGGCGGACGGGTTCGAACGCGCGCTCGGAAAGTTCACCGCCGTCGAGGTCGGCTCGCTGGTGACGATGGCCGCGCCGCGCGAGGGATGGGCGGTGCCGGTTGAGGTCAGATCGCAGGCCAGTTTGCGGCTGGGATCGAACCAACTGAGCGGATTGCGGACGCCGCCGAGCTTCGAGCCGCTGGCGACAGAACTGCGCGAAGTCCAGCGCGGGCAGGGACGTTCGCTGATGATCGTTGACGGCCCCCATCAGGTGGCGCGCCTGCGCCGTCATCTGGAGGCGTGGGACCTCGAAGTCAACGTCGAATGCAAAAGTCTGTCGGCGCTGCTGGAATGGCCGGACTACCGCCCCGCGATCATGGAAGGGGAGATTTCCGCCGGCGTCGTTTTGCAGGCCGACGGTCTTTACATTTACAGCGAAGAGGAAATTTTCGGCGAACCGCGAGCGCATCGGCGCAGGCGTCCGAGCGCCAAGGGCGCGCTGCTCAATCTTGAAGAGCTGAAGCCCGACGATTTCGTCGTGCATATCGATCACGGCATCGCGAAGTACCGCGGCCTGCGGCACATGAAGGTCGCCGACGTCGAGGGCGACTTTTTGAATCTCGAATACTCGGGCAACGACACAATGTACGTGCCGGTCGAGCGGATAAATCTCGTTCAACGATACATCGGCGGTGACGACGCGGAACCCAAGCTCGACAAGCTGGGCAGCGGCTCGTGGGAGAAGGTAAAGCGGCGCACCAGGCAGGCGGTGCTCGCGATGGCGGCCGAGCTGCTTGACGTGTACGCGGCGCGGGAAGTGATGGAGGGGCACGCGTATCCGCCACCGGGCGCGGACTACGAGGAGTTCGCGGCGCGCTTCGAGTTCGAGGAGACGCCCGACCAGCAGGCGGCGATCGACGACGTCATCCGCGACATGACGCGCGCCAAGCCGATGGACCGGCTGATCTGCGGCGACGCCGGCTTCGGCAAAACTGAAGTCGCGCTGCGCGCCGCGTTCATCGCCGTGATGGACGGCCGGCAAGTCGCCGTGCTGGTGCCGACCACGATCCTCGCCGAGCAGCACTGGAATACCTTTCGCGAGCGCTTCAAGGATTATCCGGTTCGGGTCGAGATGGTCTCGCGGTTCCGCAGCCACAAGGAAAATCGGGCCGTGATCGACGAGGCCGGCCGCGGCCAAGTCGACATCATCATCGGGACCCATCGGCTGCTCTCGAGCGACGTTCAGTTCCCGCGCCTGGGCTTGCTGGTGATCGACGAGGAGCACCGATTCGGCGTGGTGGACAAGGAGCGAATCAAGAAGCTCAAGAAGTTGGTGCCGGTGTTGACGATGACCGCGACGCCGATTCCGCGCACGCTGCACATGGCGATGCTCGGCA
>NZ_JBEKFG010000049.1:0-26237 GCF_050013435.1 Binatus sp. (SeqCode)
TTCGCCGGGCGGCACCACCGAGGCCGCGCTGCGCCGATTCGCCGAGCATGGTTTTTCTGATATCGTGGCCGCCGCATTGCACGCCGCCAGCGATCGCTCGCGCGAACTTGGCCGCGGAATCAACTAGCGGGAGCGCTATCGCGTGTACGCCTGGACCAGCCTGATTATCTTCATCGCGCAGACCCTCCACGGTTTGCTGACGCTCTATTTGTACGTCGTGATCATTTCCGCGTTGATGACGTGGATCGAGCCGAATCCGTACAATCCGATCGTCCGCTTCATCTATTCGATCACGGAGCCGGTCTTCGATTGGTTCCGCGAACATATCCCGGTGGTGTTCGGCGGAATCGATTTTTCACCGCTAGTCGTGATTATCGTCATTCAGCTCATCCAGCAGGTCGTCATTCCGAGCGTGGTGCACGTGCTGATTCCCGCATACGTGTGAACCCGGGCGGCAATCCGCCGGCGGGATACACGCCCTGGATGCGCGTAGCCGGCGGCGAGCTGACGATCGAGGTCACGGCTCGGCCGGGCGCCTCGCGCCGAGGAGTTACTGGCGTGAGCGGAGAGCGCCTCGTCATCGGCGTCCATTCAGGCCCACAAAAGGGCAAAGCGAACGACGAATTGATCGAGTACCTGGCAGGTGAGCTGCGCGTACCGCGATCGGCGATCCTGATCGTTCGCGGGGCAACCTCGCGTCGCAAGACGATCCGAATCGTGACGCATGACCCGGCCAAGGTGGTATCGCGACTGCGGCAGATTGGCAGACCAAAGTAGCGTCCGCCAGCGCAAACCAGGCGAATCGATGGCGAAGACTCGGCGTTTCGGTTGACTGCGTTGCTTTCCATGGTTATTTAAGGGGGAGTAGGGGTAGGTTTTCGATTAGCAGTCCCGGTTTTGCGATGCCAATTTACGAATACAAGTGCAACAAGTGTGGCGTGTTCGAGGCGATGCGGGGGATCAAAGAGTCCGCGCTGAAGAAATGTCCTACCTGCAACGGCAAGGTGGAGCGGCAGATGTCGCGCGGCTCATTCATCCTGAAGGGCAGCGGATGGTACGCGACCGACTACGCCAAGAAGAGCACCCCGAGCAGCACGGACTCGGATTCAGCATCGACGCCAGCCACGCCCGCGACCAACGGTAGTACGGCGTCGTCGAGCGATTCGTCGGCGAAGGCGGCTGGCGAGTCGAAGCCGGCGTCGGAGTCCAAATCGTCGTCATCGGAATCGAAGACGTCCTCGCGCTCGAAATCCTCGTCCGAAAAGTCCGTGTCGGCGAAAGCCGCCGGCTAATTTTTCTTAGCGACTCTTTCCTTTGCGTCATCCCGATCGATTGTCGCATCCTGATGAGGCTAATATTTGCCCCGGTTCTTTGCCCCCTAGCCGGTTCTAACAGGGCTTTACGACTTCGCTCAGGGTAATCTCCGCCCGCATCTTTCTTAACATTAGGTGCAGGGGGCACGCTTGCCTGGCCGTGGTGACGGCAGCGCAGTATTAAGCCGTTGGCAGGGGCCGCGCCCGCCAACGGCGGGCGGCCTGAATACTGGGTGCAGGGGTCACCCCTGCCGAGCCGTGGGGTAGCCGACCCTGCGGCTTTTTTGTTTGAATCGGTCGAAGCTTATGCGCGCCCTTGTCTTCGATCGCAATCTGGAATTTCGCGGCGACTATCCCGATCCCGTTGCCGCGCCGGGTGAGAGTATCGTTGCGGTCGCAGTCGCAGGCATCTGCGGAACCGACCTGGAGATCGCGCGCGGCTACATGCAATATCGCGGAGTGCCGGGTCATGAATTCGCCGGGCGGGTGGCCGAATCGCAAAACCCCGCGCTGCGGGGCAAGCGCGTCGTCGGCGAGATCAACGCGGGATGCGGGCGATGTGCGACGTGCTCCGCCGGTCTCGTGCGGCATTGTCCCAATCGCACAGTGCTGGGAATTCTCGGGCGCGACGGCGCCTTTGCGGAATTTCTTTGTCTCCCCGACGCCAACCTGAATCCGATTCCCGATTCGATGCCCGACGACGTCGCGGTGTTCGTGGAACCGGTCGCGGCCGCCTACGAGATCTTCGAGCAGGTTCATCTATCGCGCAATCAGACGATTGCGGTGATTGGCGACGGCCGGCTCGGCGCGATCGTCGCGTTGGCGCTCAAGGCCGAGAAGTACCAGCCAGAGGTCACGGGCCATCATCGGGAGAAACTGGCGCGGCTGGCTGAACTCGGACTCGATACCGCCGAGGAATTTTCTGTGCGGGACAAATTCGAGGTTGTGATCGATTGCAGTGGAAGTGGATCCGGTTTTCGGCGCGCAGTCGAGCTGGTGCGGCCGCGCGGAAAGATCATACTGAAGAGCACCGCGGCCGCGGCGGCTGAAATTAATCTGGCGCCAATCGTGGTGAATGAAATCAGCGTGATCGGTTCGCGATGCGGCCGCTTTGAGCCTGCGCTCGACGCGCTGGCGGCCGGAAAAATCGATCCTCGCCCGCTGATCGATGGCGTCTTCGCGCTCGACGACGGCCTTAAGGGCTTCGAAGCCGCGATGAATCCGCTCAATTTCAAAATACTGCTGAGAGCGCCGTGAAGCGGCGGAGCCCCCGGACCTTGAGTGCCGGCGCAATCGTGGTCGGCATAGATACGGGCGGCACGTTCACCGATCTGGTCGCGATCGCCGGCGGTGAAATCCGCGTGCACAAAGTGCTCTCGACGCCGGCGGACCCTGCCGACGCTGTCATCCGCGGTCTGCGCGAGATGCTCGCGGGCATCGCGCCGGAGTCCGTCACTTATAGTTCCACCGTCGCGACCAACGCGCTGCTCGAAAAAAAAGGCGCACGGGTCGCGCTGTTTACCAACGCGGGGTTCGAAGACCTTATCGAGATCGGCCGGCAGAATCGCGACGACCTGTACGCGCTGGCGCCTTCGCGACCCGAGCCGCTGGTCGGCCGCGCGATGCGCTTCGGCGTAGCCGAGCGCACGCTGTTCGACGCAACCATCATCAGATCGCTCAGCCGCGCGGAACTCGCGCGAATTCGGCGACTCGCGGCACGCAGCGGCGCCGACGCATTCGCGATCTGCCTGCTTCATTCGTACGCCAATCCGAAAGGCGAGGAGTCGATCGCCCGCGCGCTGGCGCCGCTTGGACGGCCGCTTTCGGTCTCGCATCGGATTCTCGCCGAGTATCGCGAATATGAGCGCTTCTCGACGGCGGTCGTGAATGCGTACGTCGCGCCGCGGATGTCGTCGCATCTGAAAAACCTGGAGACCCGGCTCGAAGGGGCGCGGCTGCGAGTCATGCAATCCAACGGCAGCGCGATCGGCCCGGAGCTGGCGCGGGCAGAGCCGGTGCGAACGATTCTCTCCGGTCCCGCGGCGGGCGTGATCGGAGCGGCAAGCCTGGCGCGCGCATTCGGCGTCGATCGTTTCATCACGTTCGACATGGGCGGGACCTCGACGGATGTATCGCTGTTCGATCGCCGCGCGCGAATCCGCACGCTTAGTCATCCCGACGGATACGCGGTGCGCACGCCGGTCATCGACATTCACACCGTCGGCGCAGGCGGCGGATCGATCGCGCGGATTGACGCAGGCGGTTCGCTCCGGGTCGGGCCGGATAGCGCGGGCGCCGATCCCGGACCCGCGTGCTATGGACGCGGAGAGTCGTGCACCGTGACCGACGCCGACCTGGTGGCAGGCAGACTGGTCGCGGGGAATTTCCTGGGCGGCCAGATGAAGCTTTATCCGGAGCGCGCCCAGCGCGCGTTGTCGCGGCTCGCGCGAGAGATGAAAACGAATCCGATTGCGGCGGCGCGCGGGATCATTCGCGTCGTCAACGCGAACATGGAGCGTGCAATTCGCGTGATCACAGTCGAGCGCGGCTACGATCCGCGCGACTTCGCGATCCTGGCGTTCGGCGGCGCCGGCCCGATGCACGCGTGCGAACTGGCGCTCGATTTGGGTATCCGGCGAATCGTGATGCCGCGAAATCCCGGCCTGCTGTGTGCGTGGGGCGCGTCGCGCGCTCCTTTGGGCCGCGAGTATTCGCTTACGGTGCGCGAGACGAATCCGAACTATCGAGGCCTGCTCGCGCGCGCCTCGGCTCTGGTCCGCCGCGCATACGCCGAGCTCGGCGCTGAAGGAGCGGCCTCGATCCGTCACGAACTGTGGGCCGACATGCGCTATCGGGGTCAGTCGTACGAACTCGAAATCGCACTCACGCCCCGATTCGTCGCCGACTTTCATTCGACGCATCGCAGAACTTTCGGACATTGCGCCGCCAGTGCCGCCGTCGAGGTGGTGAATATCCGTATCCGCGCGGTCGCGGGGGATTTGGTCGCCAGGCCGAAGCGAATCGCGCGCCAGGTCGGTAAGCCAACCCCGGTTTCACGCGGACGGGTGCTGGTTGGCGGCCGGGAGCGTGCGGTGCCGATCTACGAGCGCGGCTCATTTGGCGCAGGCGCGCGCGTGCGGGGGCCGATCGTCGTCGTCGAGCTGAGTTCCACCGCGTACGTCGCGCCGGAATTCACTTTGCGCGTGGACGACTTCGGCAATCTGCAGCTGGAGGCGACGCGATGAAGCTCGATTCGATCCGGCTAGCCGTGATGAACAGCCGTCTTGCGGCGATCGCCGACGAGATGGGCGTGGTGCTCGGGCAGACGGCGTTCTCGCCCAACATCAAGGAGCGGCACGATTTTTCGTGTGCGATTTTCGACGCGCGCGGCGAGCTGGTCGCTCAGGCCGCGCACATTCCGGTGCATCTAGGCTCGACGCCGCTCTCGGTGCGCGCGGCAATTGAGAACCTCGAGCTCGGCCGCGGTGACGTTGCCGCGCTCAACGATCCCTTCGCCGGCGGGACGCATCTGCCCGATTTGACGCTGGTCGCACCGGTGTTTATCGGGGTCGAGCGCCGCCCGTTCGCGTACGCCGCCAACCGGGCGCATCACGCGGATATGGGCGGAATCGCGCCGGGCTCGATGGCGCTGGCGACGGAGATTTACCAGGAAGGTTTTCGATTGCCACCGGTAAAAATTGTCAGCGGCGGTGAGATCGCTCGCGACGTGATGACGCTGTTCCTCGCCAACACCAGAGTCCGCGAGGAGCGCGAGGGCGACCTGCACGCGCAGATTGCCGCGTTGTCGGTCGGCGCCGAGCGGTTGCTCGCGATCGTAAAAACGTCGGGACGAAAGACGGTCGAAGCTGCGATGGACGGGCTCAAGGATTACGCCGAGCGCCTGATGATCGCGGCGCTTGCCGAGCTGCGGCCGGGGACCTATCGGGCGGAGGATTTTCTCGACGACGACGGATTCGGCACGGGTCCGATTCCGATTCGCGCCGCAATCAAAATCGGCGGCGGCAAGGCGCTCGTCGATTTCACCGGCTCCGCGCCGCAGGTGCGCGGTTCGGTCAACGCAAATTTCGCGATCACCCTGTCGGCGACTTTCTATGTCATGAAATGCCTCGCGGCGCAGCCCGTGCCCGCCAACGAGGGCCTGATGCGCCCGATCAGGCTCGTCGCGCCGCCGGGCTCGATCGTCAACGCGTTGGCTCCAGCAGCGGTCGCCGGCGGAAACGTCGAGACCTCGCAGCGAATTGTCGACGTTCTGTTTCGTGCGCTCGCCAAGGCGGCGCCCGGTCGCATCCCGGCGGCGAGTTCGGGCTCGATGTCGAATCTCACGGTCGGCGGCTTCGACCTATTTCGCGACCGCCATTTTTCTTACTACGAAACGATCGCCGGCGGCGCGGGCGCCGCAAGCGGCCGGCCCGGCGCGTCCGGCATCCACACTCACATGACCAACACGCTCAACACGCCGATCGAGGCGCTCGAGGCCTACTACCCGATGCGGATCACCGAGTATCGAATCCGCCGCGGCTCTGGCGGCCGTGGCCGCGCGCGTGGCGGCGACGGACTGATTCGCGAACTCGAGTGCCTGGTCGATTCGAACGCAAGCTTGCTCACCGAACGGCGGACAATCGCGCCATACGGACTTGCCGGCGGCGGACCGGGCGCCACGGGGATGAACATCCTGCTGCGCGGCACGCGACGAACCAGGCTACCCGGCAAAACGAATATCGACCTCAAAGCCGGCGAGCGCATTCGAATCGAGACACCCGGCGGCGGCGCCTGGGGCCGTCGCTAAACGCGGAAGTGGCGCATCGGCGAGCGGCCCGCTAGCTTGAGCAAGATGGCGGAGCAGCAATTCTATGTGGGCATCCACGGCGTTATCGCCAGTCGCGGGCGAATGCTCGTGCTCAAGCGCGCGCCGGTAATGCCGTATCGGCCCGGAAGCTGGGACCTTCCCGGCGGCCATCTTGCGCTCGGCGAGAGTTTCGAGGATTGCCTGTTGCGCGAGGTCAAGGAGGAAACCGGGCTTGATGTCGCGATCGATCGCCTGCTCGGCTTGCACAGCATGGTTTCAGAGCCCTATCTGCAGGCGCTCTACTCGTGCCGGCTGACGGTTTTTCAGAAAGTGCAGCTGCGGCCCGACGAACACGTCGAGCATCGATGGGTCACGCCGGCCGAGCTCGCGAGCCTCGAGATGATTCCTTATCTCGCGGCAATTCTGAAGCGCGGTATGCTGAGTTACGTGAAGTGATCGAGGCGATGCGGCGCTACCGCGCGATCAGGCGGCCGCGCCAGTAGCCGAAAAAGTTGGCGCATTCGAGTTCGTGATAAATCGCCCGCTCGCGATCACCGCGCATCACGGCAGCCGCCATTCGCACGCCGTTGCGGACCAGCTTGTCGAGGTGATTGTGGTTTTGCAGTCCCGCAAATGCGGTGCCCATGCCGAAGGCGAAGCTCTTGCGCCGCAGGTACGCGCGCGTCATCCGCTCGGGCGGAATCAGATGATGCACGATCGCACGCGGTGCAAAACCCATCGCTCCGCCGCGCGCCAGGATCCGCGCGAACAGTTCGGTGTCCTCGCCTGAGATAGGATTGCCGCCGACCACGCCGAGGTCCTCGCGAAATTTCCCGAAACGCGCGAATGCGGAGCGCTTGAATCCGACATTGGCGCTGAAATAATTATCCAACCGCTCGGCAGATGAGGTCGGCGCCGACTCGATCTTGCGCCGGTCGTGAACCGCGAGCTTGACCCACAGGCTCGGCCCCAGCCACTTGGGCGGCTGCGACGACCATTGCGGGATAACCATGCCGCACGCGGCGTCCAGATCGCGCCGGCGCATGTCATCGAGCAGTTCGGCGGCCCAATCGCGCTCGGCCAGTGCGTCGTCGTCGATGAAGAAGATGAAGTCCGACGCGGTTTCGTCCACCGCACGATTGCGCGCAAAGCTCGAACCCAGGCGCGGTTCGAACACCCGCCGCATCGCAAGCGCCGCGCCACGCGCGCAGTCGTCGATTACCGCGGCGGTGTCGTCAGTCGATCCATTGTCGATGACGAGGCAATCGGCCTCGACCCCCGCCGGTATCGCGAGCGACGTGATACTTGCCAACGTCTCGCGCACCAGGGCCGCGCGATTGTGCGTGGGAATCGCAATTGTGAGTTTGACTGTCAATGCGGTCGTGCGCGCGCGCTAACCGAATCCGTCGCCGCTTGATGCCGCGTCACGTCTCCATGATAGCCCAACCGCGCCTCGCACCGGATAACCCGGCGCCGCCGCGGCGGCCCGCGTCAGTTCTTCGCCGGCGATGGCGCCGCCGCAGGCGCGGCAGCTGCTGAAGCACCGGCCGCGGGCGAAGCTCCCGGCGACGGCGATGGCGCCGCGGGCTTGGGCAGCGGCGCTCCCGATTGCGTGAACACGATCGACGTGACCGTCAAATCGGGCGTCGCCTTTTGCTGGATGTCGGTCGGGGCCGTCAGGCGGAAACCGAAGGTGCGCGTCTCGCCCGGCACGAACGGCAGCACCGGACGCCCGAAGTTGTTGAACTCGAGCGGCGTCGCGATCGGAACGTGAACCTCGCTGAAGACTTCCTTTTTGGTTTTCCCTTTGCCCTCGGTGTACGTGACCGTGAACTGAACCTCGTCGATCGGCTTGTCGCCGCTGTTCGTCATCTTGCCGAAAATTCCCGGCACTCGCGACGCTGACATCTTCATGTCCACATCGCTCAACACGATTTTCGGTATGTACGCCTGGCCGTCGGCGAGCTGCTTCTGCGAGTTTTGTATATCCGCCAACTCGCGCCCGTACTGGAACTTGAGGCCTGCGTTGCCGGTCGCCTGTTCTTTGTCCAGTTCGTCGATGATTTTCTGATAGGCCGCGATCGCTTTGTCGTAGTCGTGCTTGTGGTAGAGATCGACGGCGTCCTTGTGTTCCTTGACGATATTTTCTTTGAACGGGAAATCGACGAGCAGCCGCCATTCGCCACCCTGATTCACCATCACCACATCGTCGTCGTAGGTGACCTTCGGGTACGTATTTTCGGCCAGGTTCTTTTGCGCGGTCGAGTCGGGGGTCTCATCTCCCTTAAGTGAAGCATCGACCGTCCGCTCCCAGAGCGCGAGATCGGGGCGCGTCACGCTGACCGTGACGATCGCCTTGTCGCCGTCGGTCTTCGAGTCGCCAACCTTGTAATCGTAAGTGCGCAGTACGCCCTTGAACCAGTCCTTGCTCACCTCGGGGGCCATCGGGATTTCTTCGAGGAACTGATCCATCGTGCGATCGACCTGGTCCTGATGCGACAGCGCCTGGTAGCAGGCCGGGTAATTGTAAAGTTTCAGGTTGCCCAGATACGCTTCCGCCGCGCCCTGGGGCGTATGCCCTTGGCATCCCGCCACCACAAACGCACAAACCACGGCAGCCGCAAGCATCGCACCCTTGGCTTGAATTCTGCTCATTATCATCGTCGAATTCCCTCTTCACGCGAGCCGCAAACGGTTCGATTCTAATGTCGCTTCCACCAAAATAGAAGGCCGGCTCATGGGCAGTTTCCACCCGCTAGCCGCCTTTTGGGGGCAACAGTCTTGCTTATCAGAAAAAAGGCGCGCTATGCGAACGCCCGCGCGGCTCGATTACGGTTCCTTCGCTGACAATTTCTGCGGTTCTGGCGCTCTGGCCGCAGCCACTTGCGCGGCCCGCGGCGGAAACCAAAAACGCTCGACTTCGGTGGTGCGGACCGCATCGTCGATCATCCGCGGGATATCGAATCGCGATTCCGCCGCCTCGACTTCCTCGATTCGCGCCCGCGTCTCGGGATGCGCCGGCATGAACAGCGTGCAGCAGTCCTGGTCGGGCAATATCGATGTCTCGAAGCTGCGCAGCCGGCGCGCCTGATCGATAATCTCGTTCTTGTCCATCCCCACCAGCGGCCGCATGACCGGGAACGCCGCCGCCTTCTCGATCACCGCCATGTTTTCCAGCGTCTGCGAGGCAACCTGCCCCAGGCTCTCGCCCGTTACCAGCACCGTCGCGCCGCAACGCTCTGCAAGGGCGCTGGCGATTCGCAGCATGAAGCGCCGGTACAGCACCACCCGCAGCGGCCGCAGAGTGTTCGCCACGATCTCGCGCTGCAGGTTTCCAAACGGCACCAGCATCAACGTCGATCGCGCCTGCCATCGCGTCAGATGAGCCGCAAGCTCCGCCGCCTTCTCCCGGCTCGCCGCCGAAACGATCGGATACGCATGAAAATGCACGAAGTCCAGCCTGAGCCCGCGTCTCATCATGCGATGCGCCGCGACCGGCGAATCGATCCCGCCCGACAGCAGCGCCAATCCGCGCCCCGTCACGCCTACCGGAAGTCCGCCCGCACCCGGCATCTTGCCCGCCGACACGTACGCGGCGTCGTTCATTATCTCGATCGATATTGTGAGCTCGGGAGCGCGCAGATCCACTTCGAAGCCGAGCGCCTCCTGCACTTCACCGCCAACCGCTCGATCTATTTCCACCGAATTCATCGCGAACCGTTTGTCCTCGCGCTTGGTCCGCACCGCAAATGTCCGCGCATTGCTTCCGCTGGCACGCTTGATCGCTTCGCGCGCGATCGATTCGATGTCGCGAGCGGTTGCATGGCTTATCGAGAAGTTCTGCAGCCCGAAAATCAGCGCCGCGCGCTCGGCTGCGGTTTCGTCGCTAAGCTCCTCGGGGATTTGCACCATCAGGCGCGGCCCGACGCTGCGGACATTGCCCAGCCGGTAGTCGGCGAATATATCGCGCAGATTCTGCTTTACCTGGTCCACGAATCGCCACTGATTGCGCCCTTTGAGCGCGATCTCGTGGTATCTGCCAATCAAATATCGCATGTTATGAAGCCGCTCGCGTGCCGCCGCCGGACTTGAGGTTAGCCCACGCATGGGCAGCATTGAAAACCGGCCGCGCGCTTGCAAGATGGGCGCTGCGCGCGATTATCTGTAGTGATGAGCGACGCCAAACCCACGCCCGATCCCACCGCGGCGAACGACACTGCCCCTGAAAAGACATTCGCCCGCCACGTCGCGCTCATCCGGCGCAAGCTCTCCACCGTCACTCCCACCCCGCGCGCGGCGCTGGCGAACAAGTCCAACGCCGCCGCGGTGCTGATGCCGCTGTTCGAGCGCGCCGGCGGCCTTCACGTCGTCTATATCCGCCGCTCTGACCATGTCGCCAGCCATCGCGGCCAGGTCGCGTTTCCCGGCGGACGCGTCGATCCCGTCGATGCAACCCTGCTCGACGCCGCTCTGCGCGAGGCGCACGAAGAAGTCGGCATCCATCCTTCGACCGTAGACGTGGTCGGCGCTTTCCCCACCATGCAAACGACGACCAGCGGAATTGTCGTCGCGCCATTCGTCGGCGTGATTCCGTCCGACGCGCCGCTCAAGCCTCAAATCTCCGAAGTCGCCGAAATCTTCGACGTGCCGCTTACCGCGCTCCGCGACCCGAAGTTCCGCGGCGACTATGAATGGAAGAGCGACGGGCCGGCCGCTCGCTCCTCGAAATTTCCGGCGATTCTCTACCGCGGCCAGGTGATCTGGGGCCTCACCCTGCGCATCACGCTCAACCTCCTCGAGCTTCTCGATTAGGCCCTCGTTTCCGCGCGCTGCTGACAGCGAAAAAGTGAAATCTCCAGACAGGAGTCGAAGCCGATGGGACGCAATATCCTTTTCATCACCACCGATCAGCAGCGCTACGACGCGCTGGGATGCAACGGCGGTACGATCGCCAAGACGCCGGTCGCCGACCGGCTCGCCAACCGCGGAATCAACTATCGGCGTGCGCACAATCAAAATGTCGTCTGCATGCCGGCCCGCTCCACCATGATTACCGGCCAATACGTGCGCACCCACGGCGTCGTCGCCAACGGCGTTGCCCTTCCGCCCGATTCGCCGAGCGTCGCGGCTTATCTTCACGAGCAGGCCGGTTACCACACCGCGCTGCTGGGCAAGGCGCATTTCGAGCCCGGTTTCGATTTGCAGGGGCGATGGTTCGAGAACCGGATGGCGCGCCAGAATTCAACCGGCCCGTATCGCGGCTTCGATCGGATGGAACTGGCGATGCATGTGCCGATCGGCGGATGGCATTATTCGCTGTGGCTGCAGAAGAACCATCCCGAGGACCTCGGCGGCTTCGCCCCGCTGCTCACCGGGCTGGCCGGCGGCGACACCGGCGCGCCCGAAGTGAAGTACAATCCGATTCCGCGCGAGCATTACCACACCGACTGGGTGGCCGCGCGCACGATCGCATACCTCGATTCGCTCGATCCCGGCGACAACTGGTTCGTGTGGATGAGTTTTCCCGATCCCCATCATCCATGGGATCCGCCGCAGGACGAAGCGCGGCGAATCAATTGGCGCGATCTCGATCTGCCCGCCGGCTACCCCGGCTCGCGCGAGAAAATTGAGAAAATACTCGCCGGCAAGCCGCGCCATTGGCTCGATTGGTACCAGGGCCGCTTCGGCAACTTCGAGGGCGGCCCCGCCAGCTTCGTCCCGTGCCAGCTCACCGAGGATCAGCTTCGCGAAGTTAACGCGATGATCCACGTCGAAAACGAATTGATCGATCAGGCTTGCGGCCGCGTGCTCGCCCGAATCGCCGAGCGGGGATGGGAACCGCGCACCGACGTATTCTTCACCACCGACCACGGCGAGCTGCAAGGCGACTTCGGCTTGCTCTACAAGGGGCCGTATCACGTTGACGCGCTGATGCGGCTGCCGATGATCTGGCGTCCTGCGCCGTCAGCCAAAATTGCGCACAACGAAATCGCGGAGCCGGTCGGGCAACTCGATCTCGCGCCGACGTTCTGCCAAATCGCCGGCGTCCCGGTTCCCGGCTGGATGCAGGGCAAGCCGCTGCCCATCGCGCCCGGCTCGGGCCGCCAGCGCGTGATCACCGAATGGGACAGCCAGTTCGCCGCCATCGGGATGCATCTGCGCAGCATCTATCGCGACGGTTACACGCTCACCGTTTACGAGAAATCGACTCGCGACTATGGATTCGACATCGCCAACATTCCCGCGTTTCTGGCGCCGCGCGGTCCGATTGCCGATATCCGCTACGACGGCACCGAGGGCGAGCTCTACAACCTGCGCGAGGATCCCATGCAATGGCGCAATCTGTGGGACGATCCGGCCTACGCGAAGCTCAAGTCCGATCTGCGCGCCGACCTGTACGACAATCTTCCTCCCGAGCGCAAGCCGAAGCTTCCCATCGACGCCCCCGCTTAGGTTAAGCGCGGAATGGGCTTCGCCCTGTTAGAACAGGTTGTGGGGAAGAGGCCTCCACTTTTTGTGTCATCCTGAGCGCAGCGAAGGAACCCGGATCCTTACCTCGCCCGTTACTTTTGCGAATAAGAGGCTGGCCGAAGTGCGTTGGAGGCGTGGCTGACGCGCCGCGCCGAACGGGGAAGAATCCCGGTTCCTTCCTTACCTCGCCCGTTACTTTCACGGGAGGTGTCACAGACACGCGGCGGTCGAACATAGCGAGGTAGGTGAGGGTTCTGCGGTCTATCGGGCTCTAGGCCAACGTGGCGCGAGATCGACGGGCGCGCGTGGATACAGCAACCCTTTCCCTACCAGCGTAGATGCCTCCGATGGCTGCGCGAAGCCCGCCTGGCGCTGAGCACCGCGGACCGCGAATTCGTGGACGCTGCGCTGAAATCCTCCGGCGCCACCATCATCTTCAGCGCCTAGGGCTTCGCGAGCATCTCGAAGTAGGACACATCGATCAGGTCGGGCGGCGCCACTCCGAGCGCAGCCAGGATTTCATCCACCGCGCCGCGGCTCCGCTCGGGATCGTCGCCGTCTGCGATCACCGCCTCGATCTCGCCGAACTCTCCAAGCTTCGCGACCCGATCGAGATGCAGGCGCACGTTGTCGCGCGTCATCAGGGTTCGCACTTTTTCGACCACCGCGATCGCGCCGAGCGCATCTTCCAGAACTCGCAGCATCCGCGCCGGATCGGCAACCGGCACGATCTCGTAGTCGCTCAGCATCAGCGAAGCGCTTTCGCGTCGCCGGTAGAAGATCAGAACGGCGATCCCGTTTTCCTCGCGCAGCTTCAGCTTGCCGCTTGCGACGCGAAAAAAAGTGTCGCGCTGATTGAGTGTCGCACGCCGGACGTATCCAAGCGCCGACGCGCGCGCCTCAGCCTCAGCATGACTCCGGAGCCGGAACTTCGCTTCGAGGTTTTTCATTTTTTCGCTTTATCGTTGATCGCGACCGCCCTGGCGTGAAAAACTTGACACTTCGGGAAGTGCGCGCATAGGCTCCCACGACTTCGCACGGCATTCATTTGAGTATTATACGGGAAACCAATCCTGACGATGCGAAACTGATCGAGGCAGGCTTCGACCCGGCCCTCGCGCCCGCCGGCGCGATCGCGAAAATCCGCGAACTCAAGGGCCAGCCCGGCATCGCGGACGGCGCAATCGCGCGCGCGCTCGGCAAGATCGCAGACGCCGGCGCCGCCGCGATGCTCACCGAGATGGAAGCCGGCGCGGCCGGCGAGCTTCGGCGCGAAGTCCGCCGCGCGCTGTACAAGCTGAAGCAGCACGGCATCGACACGCCCGCATCCGCCGCCGGGACTGCTGATGCGGCCGGCACTATCCACGGCAACGCCCCTGAAAAAAGTGAAAAAACCGCGATGCTCTCGCCGATCGACAGCGAAGGCGCGCGTATCGTCTGGATCGTCAAGCCGCGCGTGCAGGGCGGCGTGATCCGAATGTGGGCGCTGATCTCCGAGCGCGAGGGCCTGGTCGGCGCGCAGAACACTGCGCTGTCGCGGCGCGAGCTGAAATCCGAACGCGAGGCGCTCGAACGGCGCGCGCAGGTCAAGCTGGTTGACGCCGACTGGCGCGTCGCGGACTTCATCGCGTGCGAGGCCTGGCGCAACACGCCCGAGTCGCGCCGCGGTCACGTCGGAAACTTTCTCACGCTGCGCGCCGAGTTGATCGCGTCGCCGCCGCCAACTGAACTGCTGCATCCTGTCTATGCCGAGCTTACCGCCGAGGCGGCGGGTGAGCCGTCGCTCGAGCTGCTCAAGGAGCCGGAACTGCTCGAATGGCGGATCCCCGACGCGACACTCAAACCCTACGTCGAGGAGATTGCCCGCGCCGGCGAAAGCGTGATCGTCCTGAATCCGATGCACAAGCAGGAGCGCGTGAATGCCGTCCTCGATCGCGCGACTGCGGAACTGCTGGCGGGCGACAACGGGCGCGCAGTCCGGCGGCGGCTCGAGGATATCGCGTACTACATGGCGCGGGCCGGACGCCGCACGGAGGCGGGATGGGCCGCGGCGGCCGCGGCGCGGCTGCGCGACGGAATCGACGTGACGAAGCTGCCCTTCTTTCAGGCCTTCATCCGCACCCAACTCGGCACGGTCGCGGCAGCCGAGCAGCAGAAGGCCGAGGATGAGACGCGGCTGATCATGACTCCGGCCGAGGCGATGCGCGCGCGCGAAGCCCGCGAAGCACGGACCCGCCGCCGCTAGGCGCGCTTCGATCCCGTTTCGCGTCGCCAAAATCGAGTTACGATTCCTTCGATGCGCGTGGATACCGGTGCGCGCGCCGGCCAGAGTCAGAATAGCGGGCGTTGGACGGCGGCGGCGACTGGCCCGAACGAGCGCCGATGAATCGGCGAGGGGCCGAGCCTGGCGAGCGACTGCATATGCTCGTTGGTGCAATAGCCCTTGTGTTGCGCGAAGCCGTAGCCGGGGTAGATCGCGTCGAGTTCGACCATCATGCGATCGCGGGTGACCTTGGCGACGATCGAGGCGGCGGCGATGCAGAAACTTTTGCGATCGCCGCCTACGATTCTGGTCTGCGGAAGTTCCAGGCCCGGAATCAGGCGGCCATCGACGAGCACGTGGCCGGGCGCCAGCTTCAATGCGGACAGCGCGCGGCGGCTCGCGGACATCGTGGCCCAGTAGATATTGAGGCGATCGATTTCGTTGACCTCGGCGATGCCGACGCCGACCGCGATGGCGCGGTCGCGGATCGGCGTGAACAATTCCTCGCGCTGTTCGTGGCTCAACTGTTTGGAATCGTGCACGCCGCTGATGAATGTCTCGGGTCCGAAGACCACGGCGGCTGCCACGACGGGACCGGCCATCGGACCGACGCCGGCTTCGTCAACACCGGCGACGGCGTCGATGCCGAGTTTCCACAGGCGCCGTTCGTAGCGCAGGTCGGGCCGCTTGCTCATCGTGATCGTCGATGCTCGTCAGTCACCGGTTGTGCATCGTGGTTTACGCCATCCGTTTCAAACGGGCCTTGCGAATCGTCTCGGCGGTTTCATCGGGAGCGCCGATGTCGTTGAGCCGGATCGCATAGTCGGCGCTGGCGGCGGACGCGATCGTGACGTCGCCAAGTCCGATCATCCGTTGCGCGACGCGCTTGCTGACCTCGACCGAGCGGATGTCGGCCAGTTCCATCTCGCGACGGCGTGACGCGAGCAGCCCGCGCTTTTCAATCAAGCGATCGGAAGTGAGACTCCAGCTGATGGTCCTGGAGCGAATCATCGTGACGATGAAGGTCAGCGCGCCGACGCCGACTACCGCGAAGCCGGCCTGGATCGGTTCGCGCTTGACGTGCAGCTGGTACAGCAAAATGGCGCCGATCGCGATCAGCAATCCACCGAAGAGGAAGCCGTTGGCGTAGTACCACAGCGAGGGACGGAATTGAGCGAGCGCGTACTCGCGCACCGCGGCGGGCTTGGGCGCGTACATCCGCGTACCGCATCGCGAACAAAAGGCGGCGCCTTGCTGGGTGTCGTTACCGCACTGGGGACATCTCATCGCGCCGCCTCAAGCCACCGCATTGGGAACAGTGTCAGTCGGTGCGATTATGATGATGCGTGGCGCGTCGCGTCAATTGAAACTGCGTCGACGCCGGGGCGTCGAGCAGCTGCCGACTGCGCATCCTAGTCGGCGAAGCGGTGGCCCCAGTCGCGGGCGCAACTGAGGATGTCGATCGGGGTTCCGTCCTGCACCGCGCGGTACTTGTCCCAGAAGCTGGAATCGATTTGTTTGAGCGCAGCCGGCTCCCGCCGCCGACGCCATCGATTGCACGCGCCCGGACCGCCGTTGTAGGCCGCGTAGGCAGATCGGGCGAGATGGCCGGCGACCGGCACGGGATCAAACTTCGGCTGAGCGGACGCATAGCGCATCATGCGCGCGAGAATCTCGCAGCCCGCGCCGGCATTGTAGAGAACGTCCCACTTAAGCCGATCGATATCGTAAAAGCCGCGCCAGACATGCTTATTCACCTGCATCAGCCCGATGTCGCCGGTCGCGGATTCAAGCCATCGGATGCCCGCCTCGGCCATCACGAACTGTCGCCAGCAGCTTTCCTGCCACGCCGCACTGCGCACGAGCGTGACATAGATGGGGGCGTCGCCGCGGTCGATGGTGCCTTCGCCGAGTTGGCGTTCGGCGCTGAGATCGAGCAGCAGCCCCATGTCGTGGCGATAAGCCTGGGCGTTGTCTTCGGTGACCACCAGACGGTAGAGGCGATCGGCGACCTGCTGGAGGCGGGGGAGCATCGCGGGCTCGTCGTCCTTGTCCTGCTGTGCGGCGGCGGCCTCTCGTGGCGACAGGACGGAGAGCATTCGCAGCAGGAGCGGATCAATCCGGGCGAATTGGCGCGACGCTTGACGGCTGGCGCCAGGTCCGGCCGACGCGGGAGGGATCGATCTGCCCGGCGACGCATCCGCCGCCGGGGTGCTCGCGCCGCGTGAGCTCGGCAATGCGCCGGGGGCGGAAGGCGGCACGTCCTCTTCTTCGATCGGGTGATGGGTGGTGGGCGGCTCGGGGACGGCGAAAAGTTTTTTCAGGTCACGATCTTCGTGGTAGCTGAATTGAAGCGGATCGCCCGACGCGTTGGGCGCCATGATATGCGCGAGGCGGCGAAGGTCGGCGGCCGAAATGCGCATCCCAAGCGCGGGCGCCGCCTGATCGAGCGCAAACAACGCGTCTCCGGCCGAGATGAATGACA
Organism: Binatus sp. (SeqCode); assembly: GCF_050013435.1. Lineage (GTDB taxonomy): Bacteria > Desulfobacterota > Binatia > Binatales > Binataceae > Binatus. The sequence goes on from NZ_JBEKFG010000049.1 coordinate 17,340, forward strand.
TAAATTCGAGCGCGTGCGCCCCGAGCATCCCGCGCCGGGCGGCGGCGCGCACCGCGTCGTGCAACTGACGCCATTCGTCGAGGAACAGAAGGCGCACCGGATCGGCCCCCGCGGCGGCGGGCGGGTTGTTCAGCGCCTGGACGAGGCGGTAGCGGCTGTCGAGCAGGATTTGCAGCAGCTGGTCGCGGAACGGTTGGTCGCCGACCGCGTCACCGAGCTGCTTGATCGAAAAAACCAGAAACGCGTCCCACTGATCGAGCGTGTCCTGAAAGGCTTTGAGTTCGGCGGTCGTTGGCGCGGGCGCGGGCGAGGCCGCTGCACCGGGAATTGCGGTTGGAGTGGGGACGTCGGGAATCATCATCACGAGCGTGACTCGGACGCCGTCGTCGAGTGCCTCGATGTTGGGCTCGGCGGTGAGCGATGCGATTGCGGCGTGGACGCGGCCGGCGGCCTCGGGCGTGATCGAATCTGAGACCATCGCGCCGAGCTGCTGAACGGCGGGTTTGAGATCGTAAGAAAAGTCGTCGAGCTGCGGAATGAGGTAGCTCTTGATCAGGTCGAAGCCCCGGCTGACGAGCTGCGTTTTCTGATGAGCGGAGTCGTAGAGATTCAAATCGGTGAAATGAAATTTAAGCTGGAGGCCGGGCGCGATGTATGGGACGCCGAGCGCCTCGACGATGCCGCTCCATTGGACCGCGTTCAGGCATTGAGAACCCATCGAGACGCCCAGGCCCAGGCTGTCGGCGGTTTCGAGCTTCACGGTGGCCGGCCCGCCGGCGGTGGCGCGTGAGAATTCGGGATTTTCAGCGTAAAGAAACTGGCAATCGTCGCTGCCGTTCCAAAGCTGAGCGCGTCCGCCGGGCGCGGTAAAAAGATTGCGCTTGAGCGCTTCGCGCAGTGTGATGTAGTCGATGGTGAGCGGAATCCTGACCTGGGTGGCGAGGGCGGGATCGGGCCGGGCGAGGAAGATTGCGATGGCGGCCGCGGCGATTATCAATGACAATCGTGGCGATCTGGCGAGTGTGGTCATGAATTACCGGTTTTGGCGATCATTGCGATTTTGCCGCGCGCGCATGGTCACCGCACGCGGGTCATGTGTCAACCATTATGGCAAGTCCCGTCGTCCTTGAAAGCCGCTGTGTCGCTATTGATAATCAAAGTGGACGTATTTCCGGAAATTGCGGGTAAGCCCGATGAGTACTGAACGTCAGGCGGACTTTTACGAAGCGGAACTGCCGCAGGCGTCGCTCGAACTGGCCAAGCTGCGCGCCTCGAGCGACTACGTGGCGCCGTTCGAGATCGTGCGGCGGCGCGTGATCGATGATGTCAACGAAGGCAGGATGACCGTCGATGCGACGGTCGTAATCCGAATCGGCAACGTCGAGGAAACCGAAGCGGCCTCGGGCGTAGGCGTGGTGCACGCGCTCGACGTGGCGCTGCGCAAGGCGCTGCTGAAATATTTTCCATACCTCGAGCAGGTGCGCGTGATCGAAACCTACCAGCATGCGACCGGCGACTCGACCGAGGCGGACGTCGTATCGGTGAAGAAATTTTCCGACGGCCAACTGCTATGGACGACGCTGGCCAAGTCGTCGAACACGGTCGAAGCGGGATGGGTGTCGCTGCTCGACGGCTACGAATGGCGAATCATCAACGAGAACACGAGGCTGCGCCGGATGAATGCGAATCCGAGGTGGTCGAGGCGCTGACCCCCAACCTCCAAAGGGGCGAGGCGATCGCGATGAGCGCGGGCGAGCGAGCAGCTGGTAGCGGCAAGGCGTCGCCGGGCAAACTGGCGATTTTGTACGACGGCTCGTGCGAGCTGTGCCGCGCGAGTGTCGACGGAGTCATGCAATTCGACAACTCGGGAGCGATCGAGCCGCTCGATCTTCATCGCGAAGATGTGCGTGCGCAGTTTCCCGGGCTGACGCGGGAAAATCTGCTCGAGGAATTGCACGCGGTGGACGAGGGCGGGCGCGTGTACCGCGGCGCGCGGGCGATCAACGAAATACTGCGGTGTCAGCGCGGGCTGCGGGGCTACCTGGCATACCTGTGGTACATCCCGCCGTACGCGTGGCTCGCGGATTGGCAGTACAAGCGGATCGCCGCGTCGCGATACGCACGCGATCCGCGCGGCAAGTTGAAGGGGAAAGCGGCCCCGGAGCGCTAGCGGGGCGCGGCTTGTTCGAGATCGCGAGCGCACGGTAAGCTGAGCGCTTGCACTCGTGAAACCATTTTACATTTTCAATTCGCTGAACCGCGCGGTCGAGGAATTCCAGGCGCTCAAGCCGCCCGAGGTTACGCTGTATTCATGCGGGCCGACGGTCTATCTGCCGCAGCATCTTGGGAATCTGCGCGCGTACGTGTTCGTGGACAGTCTGCGCAGGGCGCTGGAGTTCAACGGCTACCGGGTGCGCCACGTGATGAACGTGACGGACGTCGGTCACATGACCGGAGACGTGGACGAAGGCGAAGACAAGGTCGAGAAAACCGCACGGGCGCAAGGGAAATCGCCACTGGAAGTCGCGAACTTTTATTTCGAGCAGTTCCGGCGCGATTGCGCGGCGCTCAATCTCGAGCCGCCGCAGGTATGGTCGCGCGCGACCGATCATATCGGCGACATGATCGCGCTCAGCGCGAGAATAATCGACGCGGGATTTGCGTACGTCACGAAAAGCGGCGTGTACTTCGACGTCGAGAGGTATCGCGGGAGCAACCGGGCCGGGCGGCTCTCGCGCCAGAGCCTCGACGAGCAGAGCGCCACGCAGCGCCTGGAGCATTCGGCCGACAAGCATAGCCCGCACGATTTCGCGCTGTGGGTGCTCGACCAGCCGGACCATCTGATGCAATGGGAGAGTCCGTGGGGACGCGGCTATCCGGGCTGGCATATCGAGTGCTCGGCGATGGCGATGAAATACCTGGGCGAGACTATCGACATCCACACCGGCGGCATCGATCACATCCCCGTGCATCACGAGAACGAGATCGCGCAATCGGAAAGTGCGACGCACCAGCCGTTCGCGCGGTACTTCGTGCACAACGCGTTCCTGGTCGGCAAAGAGGGGACCAAGATCAGCAAGAGCGCGGGCAAGTTCCCGCTGCTGAGCGATCTCGGGGCGGCGGGGATCGATCCGCTGGCGTTTCGGATCTTCTGTTACGGCGCGAAGTACCGTTCCGAAATTGCATTCAACGACGACGCGATCCGTGCGGCGCAGGGCAGTCTCGATTATTTTCGGGAGTTCGCACGCAACGTGCCGGACGACGCGGCGGCGGACGGGGTCGAGGCGGCGGGATGGGCGGCGGAGTACTACGAGCGCTTCCACGGCGCAATCAACAACGACCTGAACACCCCGCAAGCTCTGGCGGTGGCTCTGGAACTGATTGCGGAGTCATACCGGCGCAAGGATTTCCGGGCGTGGCCGACACTGCGAGCGCTCGACGCGGTGCTGGGACTCGGCCTGGGAAAGCATCGCGAGTCGGCGCGCGCGGGCTCGATCGAAGCCGACGTGCAGCAATTGATCGACAATCGAACGGCGGCTCGCAAGGCGAAAGACTTTCAGCTCGCCGATGAATTGCGCAAGGAAATCGAGCGGCGCGGCTACGAGGTCAAGGATAATCGCGACGGCACGGCGAGCTATCAGCGGCGGCAGGGCTGAGCAGCGGCATTTCGGGCCTCAGGTTTGCCTTGAATGGTTGCGCATAAGTCTCTTAGAATCCCGCCTTGACGAGTCAAATCGTCTGCCCAGAAGGAAGCGATGGGGATTGAGTTAAAGAAATTCGACACCAGGCTGCAGGCCGAAGGACCCGAGGTACGTCATCTCGATCCCGCTGCGGCGCCGTTTTACCTGCCGATTGGCGACGAAGTGGAAATCTTCACCGCCGCGTACAAAGCCCGCCTGCCGGTGCTGCTCAAAGGACCGACCGGGTGCGGCAAGACCCGCTTCGTCGAGCACATGGCGCATCAGCTGTCCTCGCTGGCTGACGGACCCAATGAGCTGATAACGGTTGCATGTCACGAGGATCTGACCGGCAGCGACCTGGTGGGCCGCTTCCTGATCCAGGCCGACGAGACGGTGTGGGTTGACGGTCCGCTGACGCAAGCGGTGCGGCGCGGCGCGATTTGTTACCTGGATGAAGTGGTGGAAGCGCGCAAGGACACGACGGTGCTGATTCATCCGCTGTCGGATCACCGGAGGATTCTGCCGATCGAAAAGCGCGGCGAGACGATCGAGGCGCACAACGGATTTCTGCTGGTGATTTCGTACAATCCCGGCTACCAGAGCATCCAGAAAAACCTGAAGCATTCGACGCGCCAGCGCTTCGTGACGATCGAGTTCACGTATCCGCCGGCGGACAAGGAAGTCGAGATTATCGCGCACGAGGCGGGAGTCGAGCAGGATATCGCGCTGCAGCTCGCGGTGCTGGGCGAGAAGGTGCGTCATCTGAAGGCGTCGGGATTGGAGGAGGGCGTTTCGACGCGCCTGTTGATCTACGCCGGAGAGCTGATCCAGCAGGGAATTGCGCCACGGCGCGCCGCGACGGTCGCGGTCACGTGGTCGCTGACCGACGAAGCCGACAGCAAACGCGCGATCGACGAAGTGGTAAAGGCGATCTTCCCATAAGTTGCGGCAAGATTCCGGAATCGACGCGAATGACGCCAACAAATTCAGCGAGGTCGCGCAAATGACAGTCTCCGCAAAGTTCAAGATGACGCTGGTTTCGGTTTCTGCCGCGATGCTGGTCGCCGGCGCATCGGCCATGGCGCAGGAAATGCAAGGGCTCCAGGCACAGACCGGGCCGAGACTGGATTTTCCGGCCGGGCTGGCGACCGACGGCCGCGCGGTTTACGTTTCGAACAGCCGCAACAATACGATCGGGGCGATCGATGCGACGTCGAAATCGCTCCGAATCGTCGCCGGCAAACTTTTCCAGCAAGGCAGCAACGATGGCACTGGCGATTCGGCGCGCTTCAACAGCCCCGACGGGATGGCGATCTCCGGGCAGGATCTCTATCTTTGCGACACCGACAATTCCGACATCCGCAAGATCAATATCAGCAGCGGGACGGTTACCACGATTGCGGGGACGGCGAATATCGGGGGCACCGAAGACGGCACCGGCTCGGCGGCGCACTTCAACCTGCCCACGCAGATCGCGACCGACGGCACCGCGCTCTACGTAGCCGACAGCGGCAACAACACGATCCGGCGCATCACGCTTCCCGACATGAAGGTCAAGACGATCGCGGGACAGGCGGGCACGCCGGGGAAGACCGACGGTGGTGCAGACAAGTCACAGTTCAGCGGACCGCGCGGAATCGCGGTGGACAAAAAGGCCATCTACATCGCGGATACCGGCAATGACGTCATCCGCAAGATCGATATCTCGACGCTGCAGACCAGCACGATTGCGGGCACCGGCGCGGAAGGGGACAAAGACGGTCCCGCGCTGGAAGCGCAGTTCAACAATCCCGGCGCGATATGCACCGACGGAACGATGCTCTACGTGCTGGACGCCGACAATCATTCGATTCGCAAAATCGACCTCACCGCCAACACCGTGACCAAACTGACGCTGGTCAACGGCCATATCGGCTCGGGCTGCGCGCTCACCAGCGACGGCAAGCAGCTGTATTTCTCCGACACCACGGAAAACGCCGTGGAGGTCGTCGATACCACCAGCGGCAACTTCACCACGCTCTATCCTCCGGGGCAGTAGGGCGCCGCGCGACGGGCATCGCGTCTTGATCGATCTGCGCAGCGACACGGTTACGTTGCCGACGCCCGAGATGCGCGAGGCGATCGCGCGCGCCGAGCTGGGTGACGACGTTTACGGCGAAGACCCGAGCGTGAACCGGCTCGAAGCGATGGCGGCGTCGACGATGGGGAAAGAGGCGGCGATGCTCGTGCCGAGCGGCACGATGGGCAATCTGGCCGCGATGCTGACTCATTGCGCGCGCGGCACCAAGGCGATAGTCGGCTCGCAGTCGCACACCAATTGTTACGAGGCGGGCGGCGCGTCGGCTCTGGGAGGCATCGTGCTGACCGCGATTGCCAACACTGAAGACGGCGAACTCGACGCGGACGCACTCGCGCACGAGCTCGGGATGCCGGTCAACGAGCATTTCGCGCAGCCGTCGCTGGTCGTCATCGAGAACACTCACAACCGATGCGGCGGCGCGCCGATCAAGCTATCGCACATGGCGGAAGTTTCCGACGCGGCGCGTCGCCGAAAAATCCGGCTTCATCTTGACGGCGCGCGAATTTTCAACGCGGCGCTGGCGCTGGAAACGACGCCGAGGGAAATCGCCGGCGGCGCGGATACGGTATCGTTTTGCCTGTCGAAGGGGCTTGGATGTCCGGTGGGTTCGATTTTGTGCGGGAGCCGCGAATTTATCGCCGGTGCGCGCCGGACCCGCAAAGTGCTCGGCGGAGGAATGCGGCAAGCGGGAATAATCGCGGCGGCGGGAATCGTCGCGCTGACGACGATGGTCGATCGACTGGCCGAGGATCACCAGAATGCGCGTGCGCTGGCGCAGGGATTTGCGCTGGTCGCGGGACTGAACGTCCGTCCGGTTCAGAATCGGACCAACATGGTGGTATTCGACGTGGACGGCGACGCGGACGCATCGCGGCGTTTCGCGGCGGCGATGCAACAGCGGGGGGTGCTGATATCGCCGCGCGAGGCGACGTCCTTCCGCGCCGTGACGCATCATGGGATTTCGCGCGCCGATGTCGATCGAGCGGTCGCAGCGGCCGCACAAGCCGCCGGCGAAGTCTTCGGCGACTGAACGCTTCGATCGCGCGCATGGGTGATCACGAGATGGATTCGCTCGATTCGCTGTTTTCTCTGCGCGGGCGTCGCGGACTGGTAACCGGCGCGTCGTCCGGGTTGGGAGTGGAATGCGCGAAGGCGCTGGCGATCGCGGGCGCCGACGTTGCTCTCGTCGCGCGGCGCAAAGACCGCGTCACACAGATTGCGGCCGAGCTTGCCAAGACGCACGGCGTCAAAGCGATCGGAATCGGCGCCGACGTGACGCGCGAGGCCGACCTCGATCGCGTGATGGCCGAGACCTCGGCCGCGCTTGGCGACGTGGATATCCTGGTGAACAACGCGGGCGTGTCGCCGACCGGCCGCGCCGAGAACTTCAAGCGTGAAGCATGGGACGAAGCGATCGCCGTGAATCTGACCGCACCGATGATGCTCGCACAGCGCGTCGCGCGCCGGCTTATCGAGACCGGCCAACCGGGCCGAATCATCAACATGGTTTCGATCTACGCGTCGGTGGCGAGTTCGGTGTACCGGCTGTCGGCATACGCGGCGACCAAGGCGGCGTTGGCGAATTTGACGCGTCAGCTGGCGGTGGAATGGGCCGGCTATGGAATTCTGGTCAATGCGATCGCGCCCGGATGGATTCCCACCGAGGCCACCGAAGGCGGAATCGCGAAGGGCGCGAACAAGGAACGGATGGAGGCGTCTACGCCGATGAAGCGGCTGGGGCTGCCGCATGAGATTCGCGGCGCGGTGATCTTCCTTGCCAGCGCGGCTTCAAGCTACGTTACGGGGTCGGTAATTTCGGTGGACGGCGGATACCAGGCGTGGTGAAAGCGGCGCGGGTCAGATCGCAAGGTTTGCAAGCCGCGCCGCCGCAAACTCCGAACGATCGTTAGACTGGGAGTGGGGATGAACGACACCGGGCTTCGGGCGCAACTTTTCCGGCGCAAGCCGGCGGCGGCTTTGATGGCGGAAGCCGAGTCGCGCTCGGGTGGCCTCAAACGGGCTCTGGGAGCACTCGACCTCACGCTGCTTGGTATCGGCGCGATCGTCGGTGCGGGAATTTTCGTGCTGACCGGCGTCGCCGCGGCAAGATACGCGGGGCCGGCAATCGTGCTCTCGTTCGTGGTGTCGGGATTCGCGTGCGCGATGGCGGCGCTGTGCTACGCGGAATTCGCAGCGATGATCCCGGTGGCGGGCAGCGCGTACTCATATTCGTACGCGACGATGGGCGAGCTGGTCGGCTGGATCATCGGATGGGACCTGGTGCTCGAGTACGCGGTCGCCTCGGCGGCGGTTGCGGTGGGATGGTCGGGGTACCTTACCGTCATCCTGCACGGCGTCGGGATTCATCTGCCGGCCGCGATAACCAATGCGCCCGGGTCGGTTCCCGGCGCGATCATCAACCTGCCCGCGCTGCTGATCGTGATGCTGGTAACCTGGATACTGTACATCGGGATATCGGAAAGCGCGCGGATCAATTCGATCATCGTGGCGGTGAAACTGTGCGTGATCGGCGCAGTGATCGTCGTGGGTGCGTTCTTCATCAGGCCGGAGAACTGGAGTCCGTTCGCGCCGATGGGATGGACGGGAGTGATGAAAGGCGCGGCGGTGATCTTCTTTGCGTACATAGGGTTCGACGCGGTGTCGACAGCCGCGGAGGAAGTCGTCGATCCCAAGCGCGACCTGCCGCTCGGCATCCTCGGTTCGCTGTTGGTCTGCACCGTGCTTTATATCCTGGTCGCGGGGGTGTTGACCGGGATGGTGCCGGCGCACCTGATCGACGTGAACGCGCCGCTGGCGTCGGCGTTCGCGCTGCGCGGGCTGCACGCGTTGTCGGGAATTATCTCGCTGGGCGCGGTTGCGGGCCTGACCTCGGTGCTGCTGGTGATGATGCTCGGGCAGTCGCGGGTGTTTTTCGCCGTGTCGCGCGACGGCCTGCTGCCGCCCGCCTTCAGCCGGATTCATCCGAAGTATCGCACGCCGTACATACCGACCACGCTGACCGGAATCGGAGTCGGAATCGCGGCGGCGCTGCTGCCGATCCAGGAAATCGCGGAGCTGACGAATATCGGGACGCTGTTCGCGTTCGTGCTGGTATGCTTCGGCGTGTGGATCCTGCGC